>CAJMOV010000001.1 GCA_905215125.1 uncultured bacterium
GCGTCTCTTTGACGGGCATGGACACTACAGGCGTTTCCTCCCTGCTGCGGGGCGACGAAGGCACCAGCGTAAACGTCACCGTCCTGCGCGGCGGGCGCGAGCTGTCCTTTACCCTGACCCGCGCCATGGTGGGCGAGCCCAACTTCTCTTCCCACCTTGTCGAAGACGGCATCTATTATATGAAATGGAACCGTTTTTTTGACACCACGGCTTATATCCAGTTTGTCTTTGCCCTCAAGGATATGACGAACAACAACTGCCGCGCTCTTATTCTCGACCTGCGGGGCAACCCCGGCGGCGACCTCAACATGGCGTATAACGTTATCAACCGCCTGCTGCCCGACAGCGTCGACTTTTTCGGCTATTGCTACAAGCAGAACGGCGAGCGCGTTTACGAGTCTGTCAGGTCGGACGGCATCGGCGCCGCACTGAACAAGATCATCATTCTAAGCGACGAAAACTCGGCCAGCGCCAGCGAAGTCGTGCAGGCTTCTCTATGCGATCTGGGCTATGCCGTCTCGGTCGGCAAAACGACATACGGCAAGGCGCGCGGGCAGGTTCATTTGACCTTCCCCGACAATTCGGCCGCCGTCATCACATCCGTTGAGCTTATCGCCCCCTCGACGTCCGATTATGAGGAAATCGGCCTTACGCCCGATTACGACGTTGACAATTACACCGTGCCCCATCCCGCGGCACAATGCGCCTCCGTGCCCGAACAGCAGATGACGGTCGCCGCGGTCTCCCGGGAGGTTTACCGTCTTAACGCCGCGCTGGCCGCGCTGGGCTATCTGGACGCTTCAGCCGTCGGCAATGCTTTTACCCTGTCGACGCTGGAAGCCGTGTACCGCTTCCAGGCCGATTACCAGCTCAAGCAGTCTCCCATCGTGACGGTCGAGTGCGTCCGCGCCATCAACGCGACGCTTGACGCCTTTTCCGGAGAGGTCGTCACTGTTGACGCCCAGTACGAAAAGGCGCTTGAACTGGCGCGATATTATGCCTCCCAGCCGCAGCAGTATGTCGTCGACGAGCTGGGCAATGTCACCAATCTACCCAGGGAGGGCAAATAGCCGCCATGACGCCTTTGCCATTCACCCTACCCGCCGTACTCAGCCTGGAGGCCCTGCGCCGCACAGATGAGACAGCGCTGGTGCAGGTTTACGACGATTATCCCGTCTCGGCCGCCCGCGCGGCCGTCATTCTGTCGCGCGAAAAACAGCCGATGCGGCCCGTCATTGTGTTGGCCGAGCTTGAGCCGACGGGCACAACGGCCGACGGCTGGCAGCCCGACGCGCTTTTGGCCCTGTTTGAAGCCATCGGCGCTTCGGCTTTTATCCTGTCCTGCCCGGCCGATTCCGATCTTCTGTCCGCCGCGCTTGACGAGCTGGTTTTCCGGGCGCGCATCCCTGTCGGCGTCTGCGTCCCCCACGGGATGGAAGGGCAGCTGATTCCCCAGGCCATGTCGGCGCGGCTGCTCCTCGCCGTCGACGATCAAAGCCTTTCCGTACTGCAGCGCGAAGCGCAGGCGCACGATTTCTTTGCCGCCCTGCCCGCGCCGGAGGACGTGGAGGACGAGCCGCAGAGACTCACCGCCGTCACCTGCGGCCAGCTTTTTTCCATCGACCCTGCCATTGACATCGACGCCGTCTGTGACATCAGCGACGACGATGTCATTTTCTCCCGCTGGCTTTTGGAGCAGGAAGAAAGCTGGGGCGCCATCCGCGTACACGTCGAGGGCGAGGACGACGTGGCCGTCCTGGACGAAAACCAGTATATGCTGCGCGTCCCCCTCGCCCTTGCCAGCGACGATCCTGCCGTCTTTGAACAGGCTGTGCGCCGTTTCTGCGGCATCGCGCTGTATGACGGCACCTGTGATTTTGACCCTGATTTTCTGGAGACCCTGCACCGCAAATACGGTCTGGTTTTGCTATAAAAATGCCCGGCGGGCTGAATCCCGCCGGGTTATTTCCTTTTCGCAGCTTCAGCCTGACGCCTGCGCGTCTTTAAGCCGCCCCGTCCTTCCGGCATCCGGGGCCCTATTGCCCGATCGGTAGAGAAGGCGGCCCGCACAACGAAAAGCGCGTGTCGGCGCGCATAAAACCTTTCATCTATCCGGCTTAACTGCACGAACCGCCATAAACGCTGAGATACCGAGTTCAAAAAGGGGGCCTTCCGGCCAGGTATCCTCATACAAATCGGTAAGTGCAAAACCTGCGTGCAGCATACCGCCCAGCTGTTCTTCCACAGTGTGGGAAAACTGAACACCGTCGTTTCTTTCTATATCTCTTTTTAAAATCTCTTTGTCCAAAAGTGGGTTATAGGGCAAATGGTTTTGTATGGTCACGCCATCCTGGCCCACAGCGTAATTGACCGGCAGATCAAAGCCGGCCAACAGGACCCCGCCCGGCCGCAGAACGCGGAAGCACTCCCTCCACAGCGGCCCGACCTTTTCAATATAGCAGGTGGCGACGGGATTGACAATGAGATCAAAGCTCCCATCAGGGAAGGGGAGAGGCTTTGTCATGTCGGCGCGCACCAGCTCGATGTCATATCCTTCACGTCGGGCGACCATACGCTCGCGCTCCAGCTGGCGTTGAGAATAATCAAGCACGGTGCATTGCGCGCCGGCCGCCGTCAAAATGGGCATCTGCTGGCCGCCGCCCGACGCCAGCCCAAGTACCCGACAGCCGCGCATGTCGGGGAACCAGCCTTGCGGCACCGGCTTGAGCGGTGTCAGTACAATGGACCAGCGGCCTTCTCTGGCCTGCACGAACTGTTCGCGCGTAACGGGCACGCTCCACTCCCATCCCTCGTCAGCCCAGCTGTCAATGGTTTTTGCGTTGATATCGGTATAATTTTCCACAGGTCCGGTCTCCTGTCTGTAAGATGTCTCCAGTATACCCCGCGCGTCCGGCTTTTGTCAAACTGTCCTCTTGCTTTCAGCCCCCTCCAGCATTATAATTGAATAAATACCAATGACGGAGAAGTGGTACCCATGGCAGTTAAAGGGCACATGGCAGTTAAGGAACGCATATTTGAAGCGATCCTGCAGATCATCGTCGAACTCGGCATTGAAGCGGTCACCTTTGCAGAAATCTCATCTCGTATCTATATGCAGCCCAGCAGCATCGCCTATTACTTTCCTACCAAGGACGACATGCTGGCCGAATTTTTTTCCTGGTGGCTGAAGCCCCCATTCGACGGCGTTTCTTGGCCGACGGGGGACACGCCGCAAAATGCCGCTGCACAGCTGTGTGCCCTTATCGATTATCTCGTCTTATACGCACCCTATGAAGATCCCATCGCCAGGGCCGTCGTGCGAACTTTTCTAATCGGCGCTGAGCGCAACAGCCGTTTTTATCTTCTCTCTACCCAAGTTATGCAGCTATCCTTTCAGAATCTCGACAATTTGTTTAAAAACTATATGTATTTTAATATCATTGATTGCTCGCGTTACGACTTAGCCCTGGCTGAACTTTTCGGCTTGCTGTATAGCCGTCAAATCATGGGGTTCTTTGACATCCGGCTGCCCCGGCAACATGAAGTGCTGGTCGCTGCGGCAGAGCGTACAAAAACAGCCATCCTGAAAGACGGGCTTTATCCGCCCGCATAGACATGGCGCGGTCGGAAAGCTCCGACCGCGCCCTCTATTTTCACAGTATCTCTATGACGCCGGAAAGAATGGCGGCTTCATCACCCAAACGGAAGGCTGCCTCATCATTCATTATTCTACCGTCCGGAACGAAAGATCATAAGGATTTATCATGGTGTAGGCATTGTTCAGCCCGTCGCCTATATCCAGCTTTGTACTGATGGCATGGCAATCCATCTGGCCGACAATAGGGGTCATTGCGGCATCTTCGTCGATGACGATACGGAAAATTTCGTCATACAATTCCTGTCGTTTGCTGCTGTCGCGCTCTGCAATGGCCTGCGAGTACAATTCATCAACCGTGGGGTTACTGTACTGGGGGAAATTCATCTGTCCGCCGGTAGTGAACATTGCGACCCACTGCGCCGCATTGCCGCCCAGCCCTGACGTCATGATAGCTAAGTCAACGTTACCTGCAAAGGCATCGGCGAGAAAAGCATTTTGTTCTAAAACCTCGACCTCCGCTTGGATACCGATGTCCCGCAGGTTAGACTGGACAACTTCAGCATAGGCTTTGTTGATTTCCTGGGTCTGGATAGTCAGTGTGCGCAGCCCCTCGCCACCGGGATATCCGGCGTCGGCCAGCAGCTGCCTAGCCTTTTCAGGGTCGTAACTATATCCTTCCACCTCCTGTGGTCCGTCGACGGTAATCCCAGGCAGCGGCGTCGGATTGAGGGGCGCGTACCCGGAGTAAACAACGTCGCTGCACATATCCCGGTCGATGGCATAGCTAATGGCCTTGCGCACCAGCACATTGTCGTAAGGAGGGTTCTGATGCACACCATAAAGAAAAATGCTCCCGACCGCCTCACGCATTTCACATGTGACCATGCCCGACTGCTCCAATGTTTCAATCTGGCTGAACGCGACGTTCATCGAATAGTGGATCTCGCCTGTCTCCAGTGCTGTGGCAACAGTAGACAAATCAGTGATGAACCTGATTTCACATCTCTCAATGTCCGCTTTACCTCTATAATAATCGGAATAAGCGTTGAGTACCAGTTTATCTCCCGCTGCATATGACTGCACGGTATAGGGTCCACTGCCGATGGGCTGCGTACCGAAATCTCCTCCCGCCGTCTCATGCGCTTCTTTGGGTAAGATGAAACACCAGTTGAACCCCTCTAAAAACCCTGGATCAGGGGCTCTTAAGGTGACAATCAGCGTTTTATCATTCTCGGCCCGGCAATCAGCGATGCTGTAACTGAACGAAGCCAGCGCCGCCGACGTGCGGAACAGTTCCACGGAATACAGGACATCGTCCATCGTCATTTTCTCGCCGTTGTGAAAAGTAACACCGTCGCGCAGCGTAAATGAATAAGTGACGCCGTCATCTGATACGCTATAGCTTTCGGCTACCTTCATCGTAGGCTCGGCCGCACCAAGAGGCGTCCATGTGAGGGAATCGTAAATACAGCTGCCGATAAACAGTTCTTCGCCAGATGTCATACGCGACGGGTCGAACGTCCCGATATCGGCGGCGATAGCCATCATCAGCGTGTCTTCCTGCGCCGCATCGGCATTGCCGGTCTGCCCATCGCGCTGGCATCCGACCAGCTGTATTGCTAGAAAAAGGGTGCAAAGCAGTATGCTCATTTTCTTTTTCATCCGGTATTCCTCCTGTCTGTTTAATGGCTACTATTATAGTCTACCAGATGTTTTTTGCCTATCGAATGAACATCGAAATTGTTTTCTGTTAACAGGTAATAAAAAGCCCTTATCCGCAGCGGCGGATAAGGGCCGGGTTTTATTAAAACGGCAGATGCAGACTTTTACTGCAGCGGGGGCGCAGGGGTATTGGTATTCTTGGGGGCGCGCTTAAAGTTGCCATAGCCGATCAGCTGAAGCAGCATGGCGACGAGGGCCAGGCTATACTTGACCGTAGCGTTGCCGCCCAGCTGGTTCGACAGCAGGACGAAAAGCATAATACCTGCCAGTTCGACGAAAGCGGCGACGACGGCGACAATCATGGCCTTGTTGATCCACTTGCCAGCGTCCTTCAGGTAGATAAAGCCAATGACGCCGGACAGAATGGCCAGCACGCCGCGCAGGGGATCGATGAACAGGCAGGCGCGCACGATGCCAGCGGCCGAATCGGGCAGTGCGCCGGAATTCAGAACCTCTTTTACGCTGGAAATCTGGCCGAGCGCACTGAACAGGGCAATGGCGCCAAAGATAAGCAACAGGACGTTGCCAACCAGTACCCAGCCCTTGCCGGGGATTTTCTCTTTCATGGAAAGTCCTCCTCTTTCTTTTTTAGTACCTCCATAACTATAAATAAAAGATTCAAATTTGTCAATATAAATTCTTCCAACTGCCTGACCGTATCCTGCATCATTCCAATTCTGTCATTTGCGCTTTTCCCGATCTTTGCGGCAAATTTCATTTTATTTTAAAGTGCAAATGGAATTTTTAAATGATTTTTCCCATATTTCTTTCCATCCCACCTAATCGTCATTTTGTACAAGCCAAAATACAAAGAAAAAGCCGGGAGCACGTCTCCCGGCCTTTCATAGGGGCTTTACAGGTTAAGCCCGGCCTAAGGCCGGGATATTCCGCTATCTCGCCGAGCGCCCCGGCGCAAAAACCCTTGCGCCGGGGGCCCCGACGTAATTTCTTACTCGCTCAGCGGAATCAATCCGCCGGCTCGGGACGCCGCCTCCCGGCGGCGGCTCGCTTGGCTCGCGAAGAGCCCGGCGTATCAGCCGGCGATTGCGGCAAGGCCTACAGGTTAAACCACGCCTTCAGGCCGGGATATTCCGCTATCTCGCCGAGCTCTTCTTCAATGCGCAGAAGCTGGTTGTACTTAGCGACGCGGTCAGTGCGGCTGGGGGCGCCCGTCTTGATCTGTCCGGCGTTGAGGGCGACCGACAGGTCGGCGATGGTGGTGTCCTCCGTCTCGCCGCTGCGGTGGGAAATGACGGCGGTATAACCGGCGCGGTTGGCCATCTTGATGGCGTCCAGCGTCTCGGTCAGGGTCCCGATCTGGTTGACCTTGATGAGGATGGAATTGGCCACGCCCAGCTCAATGCCGCGGCTGAGGCGCTGGGTATTGGTGACAAACAGGTCGTCGCCCACCAGCTGAATTTTGTCGCCCAGCGCGTCGGTCAGCATCTTCCAGCCCTCCCAGTCCTCTTCGGCCATGCCGTCTTCAATGGAGATGATGGGGTATTTTTCCGCAAAGGTTTTCCACATCTTGACCATCTGCTGGCGGGTCATCTTCTTCTGGGCCTTGGGCAGCAGGTAATAGCCGCCGTCCTCGTCGACATACCATTCGGACACGGCGGGATCCATGGCGATGCGGAAGTCGTCGCCCGGCTTGAAGCCGGCCTTTTCAATGGCTTCGACAATGACCTTCAGCGCGTCCTCGTCCTTCTTCAGGTTGGGGGCGAAGCCGCCCTCGTCGCCGACGGCGGTGGCCAGGCCCATGCCGGCCAGGATCTTCTTGAGGTTGTGGAAAACCTCGGCGCACCAACGCAGACCCTCGGCAAAGCTGGGAGCGCCGACCGGCATGACCATAAACTCCTGGATGTCGACGTTGTTGGTGGCGTGCGCGCCGCCGTTGAGAATATTCATCATGGGCACGGGCAGCGTCTTGGCGTTGCAGCCGCCGACATAGGCGTACAGCGGCAGGCCGATAGCTTCGGCTGAAGCCTTGGCGCAGGCCAGCGAAGCGCCCAGGATGGCGTTGGCGCCCAGACGGGATTTGTTGGGGGTGCCGTCCAGCGCGATAAGGGCCTTGTCAATGGCGACCTGGTCGAGGGCGTTGAGACCGACCAGCGCGTCGGCGATTTCCGTATTGACGGCGGCGACGGCTTTGCGCACGCCCTTGCCCAGATAGCGCTCCTTGTCGCCGTCGCGCATTTCACAGGCTTCAAAAATACCGGTCGAAGCGCCGGAGGGTACAGCGGCGCGGCCCATGAAGGTGTCGCGGCCGTCGTCGACGTAAACCTCCACCTCGACAGTGGGGTTACCGCGGCTGTCCATAACCTCGCGGCCGACCACGTCAATAATTTCAATCAATTTTTTCATACCTATCTATCTCCTTTATTTGGTTATCCTGTTTGTCCGGCCCGGCGGCCGCGGTTTCATACCAGAAGGGAACGGCCGCCCATCTCCTTCGGCTGCGGGATGCCCAGCAGTTCCAGCATGGTGGGGGCGACGTCGCACAGCGCCCCGTCGCGGATTTGCCGGCTGCCGCCGCACAGGATGATGGGGACGGGGTTGGTCGTGTGGGCGGTAAAGGGCGCGCCCTGCGCGTCCCGCATCCTGTCGGCGTTGCCGTGATCGGCAGTGACCAGCGCCTGCCCGCCGGCGCGCAGCACAGCGTCGACCGTCCTGCCGACGCACTCGTCCACCGTTCTGACGGCGCGCACAGCGGCGTCAAACACGCCGGTATGCCCTACCATGTCGCAGTTAGCCAAGTTCATGATGATGACGTCATACCTGCCCGATTCAATGGCGGCGACGCATTTGTCGGTCACCTCGACGGCGCTCATCTCCGGCTGCAGGTCATACGTCGCCACCTTGGGGGAGGGGACGAGGATTCGATCCTCGCCGGCAAAGGGCTCCTCCCGTCCTCCGTTGAAGAAGAAGGTGACATGGGCATATTTTTCCGTTTCGGCGATGCGCAGCTGCGTCATGCCGCGCTCGGCGACTACCTGGCCCAGGATGTTGTCAAGCGACTGGGGGGCAAAAGCGATATGAACGCCCGGCATGGCGGCATCGTACTGCGTAAAACATACGAAATACGGGGCAATGCAGCCACCCTGCCGCGCAAAGCCGTCAAAGCCCGGGTCGACAAAGGCATACGACAGCTCGCGCGCCCGATCGGGGCGGAAGTTGAAGAAGATGACGCTGTCGCGCGCAGTGACGGGGGCGTGATCCGGCGTGACAAAGGGCTTTACAAACTCGTCGGTCACCCCCGCGGCATAGGACGCTGCAACGGCGGCGGCAGGGTCGCTTTCTACGCTCGCCTGCCCCAGGGCCATGGCCTTGTAGGCAAGCTCGACGCGATCCCAGCGCTTGTCGCGATCCATGGCGTAATACCGGCCCATGACGGATGCGATGCACGCCCCCGTTTCGCGGCACATCTCCTGCGCGCGGGCGACAAAGCCGGCCCCCGACGTCGGCGCGACGTCGCGCCCGTCGAGGAAGCAGTGCAGGTAGGTTTTGGCCCCCTTGCTTCCGCACAGGCGCAAAAGGGCGCTTAAATGCTCGATGTGGCTGTGCACCCCGCCGTCAGACAGCAGGCCGCACAGGTGCACTTTGCCGCCCTTTTCCTCCGCCGAGCGCAGGGCCTCCAGCAGCACGGGGTTTTTGTCAAAGCCGCCGCTTTCAATTTCCCGGGAAATCCGGGTCAGCTCCTGGTAGACGACCCTGCCGGCACCCAGATTGGTATGTCCGACCTCGCTGTTGCCCATCTGTCCGTCGGGCAGACCGACCGAAAGGCCGGAGCATTGCAGCAGGGCGTGGGGGCAGCGGCCCAGCAAATCGTCGATGCGGGGCGTCCCCGCGACCGAGATGGCGTTGTCCGGCCCGGCGGGCGCTGTACCGAAGCCATCCATAATGAGTAACAACAGGGGTTTTTTCATGCGCATTACCTCAAATCCCCGCCCAATAGGGCGGCACTACTGGTTGGCGGCGTCTATAATGGCGGAAAGCTGCTCGATGCTTAAGCTGGCGCCGCCGATCAGCCCGCCGTCAATGTCCGGCATGGATAAAAGCTCGGCAGCATTTTTGGGGTTCATCGACCCGCCGTACAGGATGGAAATGGATCGCGCGATACGTGCACCGTACAAGCTGCGGATACACTCGCGGATGATATGGGCGACCTCGCCCGCCTGCTCGGCGCTCGCCGTCCTGCCGGTGCCGATGGCCCAGACGGGCTCATAGGCGATGACGACGCGGCGCATCTGCTCGGGCGCGACGCCGTGCAGAGCCATTTTGACCTGGGCGCGCACCCAGTCAAACGTCACGCCCTGCTCGCGCATTTCCAGGCTTTCGCCCACGCAGACGATGGGCCGCAGATTGCTCGACAGGGCGGCCAGGACCTTTTTGTTGACCTGTGCGTCGGTTTCAGCAAAATACTGCCGGCGCTCAGAATGACCGATGATGACGGCGCGGGCCCCCGCTTCCTCCAGCATGGCGCAGGAGATTTCGCCGGTATAGGCCCCGCTTTCGGCAAAATGGACGTTCTGCGCGCCCACCTCAACGCGGGCGCTTTTTCCCTTGGCCCCGCGGGTGGCCGCGGCAAGGTGCGTAAAGGGGACGCACACCACGATGTCGCACCAGCGCGCCGCGGCGGCCTTTTCCCGCAATTCAGCAAAATAGGCGCGGGTCTCGCCGATGCCCATGTTCATTTTCCAGTTGCCGGCGATAATTGCTTTTCTGTAACGTCTGTTCATACACGATTCCTTTTGCTTATTTTGATCCCCCGGCCCGCGGACAGGGGAAGCCCCCTTCTCGTTATGGCCGGGTTGCCCTTTATTTATCCATCAGGCAGTCGACGCCGGGCAGGACGCGGCCCTCCAGAAACTCCAGGCTGGCGCCGCCGCCGGTCGAAATATGGGTGACCCGGTCGGCAAAGCCCAGCTGCTCGACGGCGCTGGCGCTGTCCCCGCCGCCGATGATGGACACCGCGCCCGACAGGGCGACGGCGCGGGCGACGGCCCGCGTGCCCTCGGCAAAGACGGGCAGCTCAAAGGCCCCCATCGGCCCGTTCCAAACAATGGTTTTGGCCTTTGACACGGCGGCGGCGAACAGCTCGCGCGTGCGCGGGCCAATATCAAAGCCCTCAAACCCTTCGGGGATATGCCCGGCCTCGAAGGTGGCCGTCTCGGTGTCGTTTGCAAAGGCACGGCCGGCGACAATGTCGACGGGCAGCAGCAGCTCGACCCCCTTCTGCTTTGCTTTATCCATCACGGCTTTGACCATATCCAGCTTGCTCTCGTCGCACAGCGAGCTTCCAATCTCCCCGCCCAGCGCGCGGCTGAAGGTGTACGACATGCCGCCGCCGATGAGGACGCTGTCGCACTTGTCCAGCAGGCTGTCGATGAGGGCCAGCTTATCGGCCACCTTGGCACCGCCCAGGATGGCGACAAAGGGGCGATCGGGCTTTTCCAGTGCCGCGCCCATGACCTCAATTTCCTTCTGCATCAGAAGCCCGGCGACAGCGGGAAGGAAGGCGGCGACCCCCGCCGTCGAAGCGTGGGCGCGGTGGGCTGCGCCAAAGGCGTCGTTGACGTAAAGATCGGCAAGCGACGCCAGCGCGCGGCTGAAATTCTCGTCGTTTTTTTCCTCGCCCGCTTCAAAGCGCAGGTTTTCCAGCAGAATGGCCTGTCCAGGCTGCACGGCGGCGGCCAGCGCCCGAGCGCTTTCCCCGACGACATCCTGCGCCAGAGCAACTTCCCGGCCCAGCAGAGCGCTTAAACGCGCGGCGACGGGCGCAAGGGAATACTTGGGGTTGACCTGCCCCTTGGGCCGGCCCAGGTGGGAACACAGGATAACAGCCGCCCCTCCATCCAGCAGCAGGCGGATGGTCGGCAGTGCAGCGGTGATGCGGGTGTCGTCGGCGATGACGCCATCCTGTACAGGAACGTTGAAATCACAGCGCACGAGGACTTTTTTCCCGGAAAAAGCGACGTCAGTCACCGATTTCTTGCCGAGGCTCATGGCATACAGCTCCTTATCCGTTTTACACCGCCGGAAATACGCGGCGGCTTTGTTGATTATATAGCAAAATGGGGGGCAAATCAAGCCAAAAAGCCCTTTTTATCCCCTGAAAAATTCTGCTTTAGCCGGCCCCGTTACCGTATATCCGGGAAATCGAGCTGCCGCAGCGCCTCGTAAACGACAACGGCCACCGAATTGGCAAGGTTGAGGCTGCGCGCATCCTCCCGCATGGGGATGCGCACGGCCCGTTCAGGGCAGGCGAAAATCATCTCCTCCGGTAGCCCGCGGGTCTCCTTGCCGAACATCAGGTAATCACCGTCGCGGTAACGCACGTCGCAGTGGCGCTGGGCGGCCTTTGTCGTCGCCATCCACGGCTGCGCGCCGGGGTTTTGGCGGTAAAAGGCTTCCAGATTGGGGTAGACGGTCAAATCGACCATGGGCCAGTAATCCAACCCGGCGCGTCTGACGTGTTTCTCATCAACGGAAAACCCCATCGGCTCGATAAGATGCAGCCGTGAGCGCGTCGCCGCGCAGGTGCGGGCAATATTGCCAGTATTCTGCGGGATCTCCGGTTCGAGCAGGACGATATTGAGCATGTGTTGTTCACCTCGGGCAATATCATACTCCAACCCCGCCCGGCGCGCAAGCTTTTTGATGTCTTTTTATACAGGACAAATCAGCCTGTTTTTATCCGCTATTTTCCCTGATTTTGTCTTTTTACATCAGACATTCATATTGTTTTTTTATCCCATATATCCCTGTCAAAAATGCAAAAAATATGCTGTTTTCTTCAAAAATCCCGCATTTTCTGCTTGCAATTCTACACTCTTGTGATACAATCAGATCAACAAACGCTCTGCGCATCAAATCTGAACAAACAGGAGTTGAGGCAAATGGCAATCCCCACCATGATGGACGCCCTTGTCAAAACCGAACCGGGCAAGGGCCTTGTTCTCAAGCAGGTCCCCGTGCCGGAGGTCGGCCAGGGTGAGGTCCTCATCAAAATCCACAAGACCGCCATCTGCGGCACCGACGTTCACATTTACAACTGGGACCCGTGGAGCCAGAAAAACCTGACCCCTCCCGTCGTCGTCGGGCATGAATACGTCGGGGAAATCGCCGCCCTGGGCGCCGGGGTGACGGGGTATTCCATCGGCCAGCGCGTCTCGGGCGAAGGGCACATTGTCTGCGGCCACTGCCGCAACTGCCGCGCCGGCAACGGCCACTGGTGCAAGCACACCAAGGGCGTCGGCGTCCAGCGCGACGGCGCCTTTGCCGAATACCTCTGCATCCCTGCAACCAATGTCGTCCCCATTTCCGAAGGCCTGTCGGAGGACGTCGTCTCCTTCTTCGACGCCTACGGCAACGCCACCCACACCGCTTTGATGTTCGACGTTGTGGGTGAGGACGTTTTAATCACCGGCGCCGGCCCCATCGGCATCATGGCGGTAGCCATCGCCCGCCACTGCGGCGCGCGCTCGGTCTTTATCACCGACGTCAACCAGTACCGGCTCGACCTGGCCAAAAAGATGGGGGCCACCGAGACCGTCAACCTCAAGACCGACAACATTGAAGAGCTGATGAAAAAGCACAGCATTGTTGAGGGCTTTGACGTCGGCATGGAAATGTCGGGCAACGGCGCGGCGCTCAACCAGCTTTTGGGCCTGATGCGCAACGGCGGCAAGGTCTCCCTGCTGGGCATCGCCGGCCCCGGCACCGTCATCGACTGGAACGACGTCATCTTCAAGGGCCTGACACTGCAGGGCATTTACGGCCGCAAGATGTTCGAGACCTGGTACAAGATGGGCGCCATGATCGACGCCGGTCTGGATCTGACCCCCCTTATCACCCACCGTTTCCACTACACCGATTTTGAAAAGGGCTTTGAAGCCATGAACTCCGGCAATTCGGGCAAGGTCGTCCTGGACTGGACGAGCAAAAAGTAAACCGAGACAGGAAAGAGGAGGAATTGTTGTGAAGGAAGCACTGAAAATTTTCCAAAACGAACTGGAAGGCATTCGAGACGCCGGCACCTTTAAGGACGAGCGCATCATCACGACCCCGCAAAAGGCCCGCATCGACACGACCAAAGCCAAAAACGTGCTCAACATGTGCGCCAACAACTATCTGGGCCTGTCCAACAACCCCGACCTGATTGCCGCCGCCAAGAAAAGCTATGACGAATGGGGCTTCGGCCTGTCCTCCGTGCGCTTTATCTGCGGCACGCAGGATATCCACAAGCAGCTGGAAAAGAAGATCTCCGATTTCCTGGGCATGGACGACACCATCCTCTATTCCTCCTGCTTCGACGCCAACGGCGGCCTGTTCGAGACCCTGCTGGGACCGGAAGACGCCGTCATTTCAGACGAGCTCAACCACGCCTCCATCATCGACGGCGTGCGCCTGTGCAAGGCCAAACGCCTGCGCTATAAAAACAACAATATGGACGACCTCAAGGCCCAGCTGGAAGCCGCGAAGGACGCGCGCATCAAGCTGATCGCCACCGACGGCGTCTTTTCCATGGATGGCTATATCGCCAACCTCCAGGGCATCTGCGACCTGGCCGACCAGTACGGCGCCCTTGTCATGGTGGACGACAGCCACGCCGTCGGCTTCATGGGCGCGCACGGCCGAGGCACGCCGGAGCACTGCGGCGTGATGGATCGCGTCGACATCATCACCGGCACGCTGGGCAAGGCCCTGGGCGGCGCCAGCGGCGGCTATACCTCGGCCCGCAAGGAAATCGTCGACCTGCTGCGCCAGCGTTCGCGCCCCTACCTCTTCTCCAACACACTGGCTCCGGCCATCGCCGCAGCGTCCATTAAGGTCTTCGATATGCTGAGCCAATCGACGGCGCTGCGCGACAAAGTGCACGAAAACGCCCGTTACTTCCGCGCCGAAATGGAAAAGGCCGGCTTTGACCTGCTGCCCGGCGAGCATCCCATCGTCCCCGTCATGCTGTACGACGCCAAGATCGCCAACGAGTTCGCCCGCCGTATGCTGGAAAAGGGGGTCTATGTCGTCGGCTTCTGCTATCCCGTTGTCCCCAAGGGCCGCGACCGCATCCGCACCCAGATTTCCGCCGGCCACAGCAAGGAAGACCTCGACTTCGCCGTCCAGTGCTTCAAAGAAGTCAAGGCGGAAATGGGCATCTAGATTATTTTGCCGCTGTCCCCGCGAAGCTCACCGCATTCGAGCTTTTGCAGGGATCCCTTTCCCAAGCCTATATCAATAAAAAAAGCAAGGCGCCCCGCCTTGCTTTTTTATTCCAGAGAAAACTCTCCCGTAACCAAAACCGAGCGCCCGTCGCCCTCCAAGGCATCAACGCAAACGCGATACCTTCCAGGCCCCAGTCCATCAAACGCGGCCAGGCTGTACGTCCGCCGTGTACCGGCGCGCGCCGTCAGACCGATGTCATACCATAGCTTGTCCGGCCCGGATATGGCCATCCATCCATCTGCTTCCATTCGCTCAAGGCGCCAGGCTTCCCCGATGGAAAAGCTCCGCCACGGCGCGGCGCGCCAGACGCCGGTGATCTCCTGCGTACCGGCGGGGTAAACGTCCCTTTCCATCTCAATCCGCGGGGGCGCGAAATGCCACCCTGCCAGCGCGCACAGCACGACGAGCGCAAATGCGAAAGGCAGCCCCTTCTTCATCGTTATTTTTCAATATATCCCACGCCGCCGCAGGCTTTGCACACGCGCGCAACCTTGATCCCTAGCAGGGGGATCCTTTTGACCCGGCAACCGATGCCCCCACATACGGTACAGGGGGTGTTGCCGCCCTCCCGTCCGACAGGCAGACCCTTGGCCCTGCGGTAGGCCTGATAACTCTGGATGACGTCCTCATCGCTTTCCTGATACCGGTTCATTTCCATTCCTCCTAAAGTACTGTAACGGCGTCACCCGCACGGGCCGCGCCCTTTTCCAGCACGCGGACAAAAATGCCCTCGCGCGGCATGACGCAGTCGCCGGCCAGCCGGCGGATTTCGCAGTCGTTGTGACATTCCTTACCAATCTGCGTCACCTCGCACAGCGCCGTGCCAATGCGCAGGCGCGTCCTGACAGGCAGTTGGTACAGGCAAAGCCCTTCGGTCAAAATATTCTCTGCAAACGCGCCGGGGGAAAGGGGAAAGCCCACCTGCCCCTGCACTTTGGCGACGCTTTCCGCCCCCAGCAGGCTGACCTGGCGGTGCCAGCTGCCGGCGTGAGCGTCGCCGACAATGCCGTGATCCGGCAAAAGCTCAATGCTTTCCACCGGGTGCTTCTGTACCCCCCGTATCTCGCTGATGCACACAGCGCGGATGACGCCGCCCGGCGCACAGCCGGCCGATCCTGCCGAGCGCAGCATATCCACCCCGTGGCGCAGCGCGTCAAGCACGGCGAGCAGGTTTTCCCGCGCCGCCTTCTCACTGCCCGGCAGGTTGACTATCAGGGTACTGCCCCGGATGCCGGCCGCCGCGCGGGACAGGCAGGCCCGCGGGGTAACGGCCATGCTCGCCATGCGCATGGCTTCCGGGATGCCCCGCGTTTCCCGCTCGACGACGCTTAGCGTCGCTTCCGGCGTGACGTCGCGGGGGGAAAAGCCAGTGCCCCCTGTTGTCACGACAAGGGCCAATCCCTTCTCATCACAGCAGCGGACGAGCTCGTGCTCGATTTCCCCCTGTTCGTCAGGCAGGACGGCAGTATGCTCGACAAGCCAGCCCGCCCCCTCCAAAAGGGAACGGACGGCGGGGCCGCTGGTATCCATCCTCTCTCCGCGTGACGCCTTGTCGCTGACAGTCAAAACAGCCGCCCGGTAGGTCATCTTTCTTCCTCCCTGCAAAAATCGCCGTGTTGTCCGCCCGTTTTGCGCAACAGACGCACGTCGGTGATAACGATGTCCTTCTGCACCGCCTTGCACATATCGTAGACGGTCAGGGCCGCCGCCGTGACGGCGGTCAGGGCCTCCATCTCGACGCCGGTCCGTCCGCTGCACCGCACGACGGCGCGGATCTCGACGGCGCAGGTCTCCTCGTCCAGCCACAGCCTGAGATCGGCCCCGTCCAGCGCGACGGGGTGGCACAAGGGAATGAGATCGGCCGTCCGCTTGGCCCCCATGACGCCGGCCAGCTGTGCCGCTGTCAGCACGTCCCCCTTCTTCATGCCGCCGTTTTGGATGAGCGACAGCGTCTCCCGGCTGACGCATACCCGCGCCGCCGCCTCTGCCGTGCGCCGGCTGGGGGCTTTGCCCCCCACGTCGACCATATGGACGCGGCCCTCGGCGTTAAAGTGGGTAAAATCCTTGCTGTTTTTCATAATAAACTCCGCCAATTCCTCTGTTTGTCCGGGCGCAAAGCGCGGCCCGGCGCTTTTGACGCTTTGATCGTCGGTGACGATGGCGGCGTACCGTTCTGGCCCAGCAGGCAGGCCCTTGCCGCAGGCGCGCCGGCAAACGCCGATCTGGGTCAGCCCCTCCTGCTTATACCCTTCGACCAACAGGATATCGACATCCCGCGCCAGGGCGGCGGCAGCGGAAAAATCGCGCCCGCGATTTTCCATACACGCCGTTTTTTGCGGGGACACGAGCACGACGCAGGCGGCCCCGGCGCGGGAAAAGCGCCAGGAATCCTTGCCCTCGCGGTCGATTTCAAAGCCGTGCCCGTCGTGCTTGACCACGCCGACGCGCAGCCCGCGTGCGCGCAAAAGGGGGATAAGAGCTTCGATGATGGTCGTCTTGCCCGCGCCGGAATAGCCGGCGAAGGCAAGCACAGGGATGCCCGCCATGCTTAGCCTCCTATCTCGTTCATGTCCTTTTCCGCCCCGCTGGGACATTCAGCCGCCAGCGGGCCGTGCTTTTCCGGCTTGAGGGCAACGGCTTTGATAAAAGCGGCCCGCATGCCGTCAAAATCCAGCCCCCGGATATCGACGCCTTGCGGCATATGCAGACAGGGGAGGATTTTCCCGTCCGCCGTCAGCCGCAGACGGCTGCACCGGCCGCAGAAATGGTCGCTGAGGGGGCGGATAAGCCCCACCCGGCCCTGCGCGTCGGGCGCGCGGTAGAGCCGCGCCACCCCTTCGGCCCCTTCCGGCTTGAACTGAGGCAGGCGGCGCAGCACCTCTTCACAGGAAAGATAGGCTTCCGCTCCAAAGCCGCCGCAGCCCATGGGCATCAGCTCGATAAAGCGCACGTCGACAGGATAGCGTAGCGCAAGCTCTGCCAGGGCGGGAATCTCGCCGTCGTTCCATCCGCCGATGAGCACGCAGTTGACCTTGACCCTGTCAAAGCCGGCGTCCAGCGCCGCGCGCAGGCCGGCGATGGCGTCATCCAGCCTGCCGCCCCGCGTCATGGCGGCGTATTTGTCCGCGTCCAGCGTATCCAGGCTGACGTTGACGCGGCGCACGCCGGCGTCGCGCAGCGGCCGCGCCAGGGCGGGCAGCAGGACGCCGTTTGTCGTCAGGCACAGCTCCTCCACCCCCGGCACAGCGCTGACGGCGCGGCAGAGGGGAAGGATGTCCCCCCGCGTAAGCGGCTCTCCCCCCGTGACGCGCACCTTGCGCACGCCGAGCGACGCCGCGGCGCGCACCGCCGTCAGCATTTCCGCTGCCGGCAGCAGCCCGCCGGCAGGGAGGGGGTGCCCGCCGCTTTCCGGCATACAATAGCGGCAGCGCAGGTTGCACCCCTGCGTCACCGACAGGCGCAGATAATTGATTACACGGCCAAAGCCGTCGCGCATGGCTTTAATACCTCCCAAAGGTACAGTTGGGGAAATGGCAGGCGGGGCACAGCTGGCACAGCCCGCCGTCGCCCAGGCGGATGAGATCCTCCCGCGTTAGCCTGCTTTCGGCGAAGATCTGCGGCAGCAGCACGTCGAAAAGGGTGGTGGGCAGGCTGATGGCCGCGCCCGGTACGCCCAGGATGGCGGCGCCGCCCAGATAGGCGACAAGGGTCATGTTGCCCGGCTGGGACGGCACGCCGTGGGTGATGACGTCCGCCCCAAGCCGGCGCACGGCAGACGGCGTCACATCATCCGGATCGACCGACATGCCCCCCGTAAGGATGAGTAGATCGGCGCCCTGTGCCAGCAGCCTGCGCGCCGCGGACACGATCATGTCCTCGTCATCGTCGCACAGGACGGCATCCAGCACTTCGCAGGGGTAGCGCCCCAGCTTTTGCCGCACGACCGGCTCAAATTTGTCGGCAATGCGGCCACTGTACACCTCTGACCCTGTGATGATAACGCCGGCCCTTTTGGGCCGGTAGGGGAGAAGGTCGAGCAGCTTCTTTCCGGCGCACAGCCTTTCAGCCGCTGCGATGTTTTCCTCCCGCGTCGTGAGCGGCACGATGCGTATGGATGCCAGCCGCGCCCCCTTTTCCACAGGGTAATGGTCGGGCAGGGTGGAAATGGTGACGTCGGCAATGCCGTTGACGGCGCGCAGAAGCTGGACGTCGACCCGGAACATGCCCCGTGTGTCAGCCAGCAAAAGCACTTTCCCTTCCGACGGCTCTGTGTAATGGGCCCCCGCGACGGGGGCAAGGGCGGCAAGGCGGCGGGCGGCGTCCTCCTCATGGATTTCGCCGGCCTGATCCTCCCACACAAACAGGGTCTTTTTGCCCAGGTCGAGCAGGGCGGGGACGTCCTCCGGCCGGACGACGTGGCCGCGGCGGAAGGCCGCCCCCTTAAACCCGTCCCGCATGGCGGTGATATCATGGAAGAGCGTCAGGCCGACGGCCTGTTCCGTTGCGATTTTTTTCATATTGCGGTCCCCCTTCGGCGTTTACAGCATAAACCCCTGCAAATGCGCGCCTGCCGCCAGTGGCCCGCTTCCGGCCGGCACAATAGCCATCATGTCGCAGCCGATGGCGCTGCTCAAGACGGCGTTGCCCTGGCCGGGTGGCAGAAGCATACGCGCCTGTCCGTCCGACAGATCGAGCTTCCCGCGCAGGAAGCGAATTTTTCCGCTTTTTTTGGGGAAGGCTCCGGCAAGTTTCACGGGAAACAACGGGGGAATGGCGTCCCGCCTGCCGGCCAGCTTTTTCAAGGCGGGCAGCGCGACGGCGTAAAAGCTGGTCATGGCCGACGCGGGATTGCCCGACAGCGCCAAAATCAGCCTGCCTTCCGCCGCGCCCAAGGCGCACGCCATACCCGGCTTGATGTCAACCCCGCGGCACAGTATTTCCGCCCCCGCCTTTTCCATGGCGTCAGGAGTCAAATCATAGTCCCCCGCCGACACGCCGCCGGTACATAACACGGCGTCGCAGCGTTGTAGGCCCTGCCGCAAAAGGGACAAAATGGCGCCCGCATCGTCGCCCGCCGTGCCCAGCCAGACAGGCTCCAGGCCGTTTGCCAGCAGCGCTGCGGACAGCAGGTAACGGTTGGCGTTGTAAATCCTTCCCGGCTGCGCCGGATCGCCCGGCTCGACGACCTCCTCTCCTGTCGACAGGACGCCGACGCGGGGACGGCGGTAAACGGAAATCTCAGCCATACCCTGTGCCGCCAGCGTGCCCAAAAGGCCGGGGTCAATGACGTCCCCCTGCCGGGCCAGCATCACCCCGGCGCGCACATCCTCGCCGACACGCACGACGTTCACCCCGCTTTCCACAGGAAAAAACAGGGTGACGGCTTCCGATGTAAAATCCGTCTTTTCATACATGACGACGGCGTCGGCCCCCGGCGGGACGGGTGCGCCGGTCAGGATTTTCACGGCTTCGCCCGCCGACACCTTCCGGGCCGGCCAGCAGCCGGCGGCCGCTTCCCCGACAACGCGCAGCGTCACCGGGCGCTGCGGCGACGCGCCCGATACATCGCAGGCGCGGAAGGCGTAGCCGTCATAGGCCGAGCGGTCAAAGGGGGGCGCGTCCTGCCGGGCCGCAGCATCCTGCGCCAGCACGCGTCCGGCGCACTGCGCCAGGGGCAGGGCCTCTGTGCCCAGCGGCGCTACAGCGTCCAACAGCAGCCGGCGCGCCTGTTCATAAGAAGGCAGCTTATCCATCTTCATTCCTCCAGCGGCAGCAGACTTTCGGGCGGCAGACGAACGGGGACGGCGCCGGCGCGCAGCCTTTCCCACTGCGCAGTATCCAGCTGCCACGCAAGGGGGACGGCGTCCGGCGCAGTACGCGGCCGCAACAACACAACAACAGACAGGAGGTTTTCCAAAACGTCTGCAACGTCGCACAGAACGGCGTTCGGCCCTTCTCCGTGCGCGATGTCCTCCATACGGATGCCGATGTATCTCCCGGGGCGCACCCCCTGCGGCAGCTCCAGGGTCAATCCCCAATCAACGGCCTCGCACCTGCCGCCCGGCAAGGGGACGCTGCGGGAAAGATTGCGGCAGCCGGTCAGCAGGGCGGCCTCCCGTGTACGGGGGCGGCGGAAGATCTCCCGCTTGTCCCCGGCCGTCTCAATCCTGCCGCCTGTCATGACGGCGACGCGGTCGGCCAAACGATAGACCTCCTCCCGGTCGTGGGACACTAGGATGGCCGGGCCTTTAAAATCGCGGATGACGCGGCGGATCTCCCCCTCAAGCTGAAGGCGCAGGTGGCTGTCCAGGGCGGAAAAAGGTTCGTCCAGCAGCAATATGGCAGGCTCGGACACCAAAATACGCGCCAGCGCCGTGCGCTGCTGCTGTCCGCCCGAAAGCTGGTGAGGATAATGCCCGGCCAGCGCTTCCAGCCCAAAGGCGGCCAGGGCGGCGTCTACCCTTTTCCCACGGGTTTTTTTGTCCTTTTCCCGCCGCGCGCCTGCTTCAATGTTGCCGCGCACCGTCATATTGGGGAATAAGGCGTAATTTTGCAGCATGAGCCCTGTACGACGCTTTTGCGGGGACAAGCAGATCCTCTTTTCCGAGTCAAACAGGGTGACGCCGTCCAGCACAATCCTGCCCCGGTCGGGCCTTTCTATGCCGGCGATGCAGCGCAGCGTCATGCTTTTTCCGCAGCCGGAAGGGCCGAGCAACGCCAGGGCTTCGCTATCCGCTTCCAGCTTTACCCGTAGGGAAAAGCCAGGAAGGTTTTTTTCAATGTCAACAAAAAGTCCCATCACGCGCCCCCTTTATCGGCCGCGGGGCGCTCGCGTTTTCTTTCCAGCAGGTTGACAGCCAGCAAAACGGCGAAGGAGATGCCGATGTTGACCAGCACCCACCTTGCCGCCAGCGCATCGTCGCCGATCCTCCACAGCTGGTAAACGGTTGTGGACACTGTCGCCGTTTTTCCCGGGGTGTAGCCGGCCACCATGCTGGTCGCCCCGTATTCCCCCAGAGCGCGGGCGAAGGCCAGCACCGTGCCGGCCAGGATGCCCTGCCGGCAGCAGGGCATGCGGATACGCCAGAAAATATAGCTGTCCGACAGGCCAATAGACCTGCCCGCATGGGCAAGCCCCTCATCAAAGCTCTCAAAGGCGCCACGCGCCGTGCGGTACATAAGGGGAAAGATGACAATGACAGTGGCAAAAACAGCCGACCACCACGTCATAGTCAAACGGACGCCGAAGGCGTTGAGAAACCACTGCCCGACGGCCCGGCGGGGGCCGAGCACGCGCAGAAGCAGATACCCCACCACCGTCGGCGGCAGAACAAGCGGCAGGGTGAGGACGACGTCAAGCACCCCTTTGACGGTACGGGGCAGCCTGGCGATGGCGTAAGCTGCGAAAATACCGGTGAAAAAGACGACAAAGGTGCTGATACCGGCAATGCGCAACGAGTTATAAAGGGGAAACCAGTCCATCGTCAGGCGATGGGGGTAAAGCCGACGGCGGAAAAGACGGCGTCGGCTTCGTCGCCCTTCAGGTACTCCAGGAAGGCTTCGGCCTGCTCGATGTGTTCCGAGCTTTCCAAAACGGCGGCGGGATAGATAACCTGGCCGCACATTTCCTCCGTCGCCGTATCGACGACGGTCAGTCCGGCCGAATAAGCGTCAGTCTGGTAGATGATACCGCAGTCGACGGCGGCTTCGCTCACCTGGCTTGTCACTTCCTTGACGTTGCTGCCGTAGGTGATGCAGCCCGACTGCGCCAGCACCCCCTCGTCCAAGCCTAACCAGGTGAGAATTTTCTGCGTGTACTGCCCAACGGGCACGTCGGCACCTCCCATGGCCAGCAGGATGTCGCCCGTTTCCAGGCCGGCGCACAGATCTTCGTAGCTCTCAATGCCCCCGGGGTTGCCTTCCGGCACGGCGAGGGCCACTTTATTTTCCAATATGTCAAAACGGCTGCTTTCCAGCACATTGTCCAGCGCGTCCATCTGCGTCTGCGCGGCGGAAATGAAGATGTCGCACACGGCCCCTTCCTCAATCTGGGTCTGAAGCGTGCCGGACGATTCAAAATTGAAGGTGAGGACGATATCCTCGTGCTCTTTCATATAGGCGTCGCCCAGCTCGGTCAGCGTCTCGGTCATGGACGCTGCGGCAAAGACGACCAGCTCGGTCTTTTCCTCGCCCGCCTGTCCGCCTTGGCAGGCGGAAAGCAGCGCCGTCAGCGTTCCCGCGGCCAGCAGCGCCGCGGCAGCCTTTTTCATTTTCATGGGGTTTTCTCTCCTTTTTGTTTTATATACCCACGCTTTCAAAGAAAACGGAACGACAAAAAGGCCCCAGCCGACCCCACGGCTGTGGATGGCTTCTGATTGCCGTCTCCTTTTCAAATGCGGAAGGCCGGATCGTTTCCGATCAGACCCTGGGCCGGTGCTCCGGCCGGCCCCGACTCCATAGCTTCGCCTTAGGAGCGGGGGCTCGAAGACAGCTTCAGATTACCACATGCCGGGGCGGCGTGTCAATGTCCCCGCGCTTGACAATACGGGCCTTCGGCGTTATGCTGAAAAAAGAACCAACCACAAAAGGAGATATGGCAGCATGAGCGAGAATTGCACCCACAACTGCGAAGCCTGCGGAGAAAGCTGCAACCAGCGCGAGCAGCCGCAGAGCCTTTTGGAACAGCCCAACCCTCTTTCCAGCATCAGGCGCGTCGTCGCCGTCGTAAGCGGCAAGGGGGGGGTCGGCAAATCGCTGGTCACTTCCATGCTGGCCGTCCTGGCCCAGCGCAAGGGGCTCAAAACGGCTGTTCTCGACGCCGACATCACCGGCCCCTCCATCCCCAAGGCCTTCGGCATCCGCGACAAGGCGGAGGGCAGCGAGCTGGGCATTTACCCCGTCGCCTCCCGCCTGGGCACTGAGCTGATGTCAGTCAACCTGCTGCTGGAAAATGAGACCGATCCCGTCGTCTGGCGCGGCCCCATCATTGCCGGCACCGTCAAGCAGTTTTGGACCGACGTTATCTGGAGAGACGTCGATCTCATGCTGATCGACTGCCCGCCGGGCACTGGCGACGTACCCCTGACCGTCTTCCAATCCATCCCGGTTGACGGCATCGTCGTCGTCACCTCGCCGCAGGAGCTGGTATCCATGATCGTTGGCAAGGCGGTTAAAATGGCCGAGCTGATGAACGTCCCCGTTCTTGGCGTTGTGGAAAACATGTCCTATTTTGAATGTCCCGACTGCCGCAGCCGTCACGCCATCTTTGGCGAAAGCCACATCGAAGACATCGCGCGTCAGCACGGCATCACATCAGTATCCCGTCTGCCCATCGATCCCAAGCTGGCCGCCGCCGTCGACGCCGGGGCCATCGAATTGTTCGAAGGTGACTGGCTCGACGGGCTTTCCGTCATCGTCGACGGGGAACAGAAATAAACGCCCGAAGCCGGATAATTACGGCCCCTGCGCAGGCAGGGGCCTTTCCCTTTGTTTGCCGACGGCATAAAAACGTGATACAATAGCTATAAAGCAGTTATCTGCAATCCGTCCATCATCATCTGCCGCGGCCCCCGACGGGCTACGGCAATATAAAGCAATAACGCCGCGCCTGGCGAGAAAGGGGGAAAGCGGTATGCACTGGATCAATGAAACCTATGAAGGCGTCGTTCCCAAACGTCTCTCCAGCATGCTGGAAGCCTTTCTGCGCCGGCAGGGTCTGCGGTATTCGCCCGGGGACTTCACCGTCCTGCTGCGCGGCGAAGACGGGGAGATCGCCGCCTGCGGCCTTTTATCCGGCCGGGTGCTGCAATGTATCGCCGTCGAGCCCGCCCTGCGGGGGGAAGGACTGACGGCCGCCGTCCTGACGGCCCTGCGCGCCCGCGCTTTTACAGCGGGCATTGATCGGCTGTTTCTTTTTACCAAGCCGCAAAACGGCTGCTATTTCGCCGATTTCGGCTTTTTCCCCATTTCGCACACTGACGATATGCTGCTGATGGAAAGTGAACGCGGCGGCATCAGCCGCTTTATCGCGTCTTTGGACAAGGGGCCGGAGGGCGGAGTACACGGCTGCGTCGTCGCCAACTGCAACCCCTTTACATTGGGGCACCGTTATCTTATCGAGCAGGCTTCAGCCGCCTGCGACACGCTGCACCTGTTCATCCTGTCGGAGGACAAAAGCGCTGTCCCGGCCGACGTGCGCTTTGCCCTTGTGCGTCAGGGGGTGAGGGGGCTTAATAATGTCATCGTCCATCCGACATCCGATTACCTTATCTCGTCGGTCACTTTTCCAACCTATTTCCTCAAGGATGAAAGCCGCGCGGCGCAGTCGGCAGGCAGGCTGGATCTGACCGTTTTCTGCGACCATTTCGTCCCGGCCCTGCACATCGCCCGCCGCTTTGTCGGAAGCGAGCCCTTTTGCGCGGTAACGGCGGCCTACAACGCCGCTATGAAGGAAATGCTGCCCCCGCGCGGCGTCGAGGTGGCGGAAATTCCCCGGCTGGAAATCGGCGGAAGCGCCGTCAGCGCTTCCCGTGTGCGGCAGCTTTGGCGTCAGGAAAGCTGGGACGAGCTGCGCCCCCTTGTCCCGGACTGCACATGGAATTATTTATCCACAGGGCTGTGGAAAAAATGAAAGGGAAGGACGCCATGCAGCTGGGCCTGACCATCCCTTTGCAGCGGCGGCTGAAAATCCCCTCCTTGCCGCCGGGCGGTGGCGAAGCCCTGTATTGCTGGGACGCCCATGCCATCACCCTGCACGGTAGGCCCTGCCTGCTGGGGGTACACTGCTTGAGCCGGTGCGTCTTTATTCTGCTCGATCCCCCGGCGCACGACTGGGCCGATATTGGAAAGACGGCTCAAAGCGCCGTTTTCCGCCTGCTGAGGGAGCAGAACCTGCCCTGCCGCGCCGTGCAGCGGTATCTCGTCCGCTGCGGGTCTGTACAGTGTACTAAAACCCATGGCCGTAGGGAGGTGGCCTTTCTAAACCGCGCATGGGACGACGTGCTTGCAAGCAGTCAGGCGGCCGATCCTTTTGCCGTCGAGCAGCCCCTGCTGGAAAATATCGTCAACAGCATCCCCTGCCGCTGCGCGGGGGAGGAAGGGCTTTATCCCGCGTCAGAGCATCTGCGGCGCCTGCTTGCAGAGGATGGATAAAGGCCTGGTCAAAAAGCCGTGGGAGCCGCCGCCCCACGGCTTTTTTGATCCATATCCATAAAATGCTGTTACCGGCAGATAAAGCCGCCGCCCAAAACGCGGCCGTCAGCATCAAAAAATACAGCGCTTTGCCCGGGGGAGGGAGCGCGGGCTGGACGATCAAATAACACCTGCGCGGCGCCGGCCCCGGTGCGGACAACGCGGGCGGGCACTTCCGTTTTACCGTGCCGCACGCGCACCAGGGCGGAAAATTCGTCTTCTGCCGCCAGCTCCGGCGCCAGAATATGAAGACACTCCACGGCAATTTCCGCCCTCTGCGGGTCGTTTAAAGACAAAACAACGCGGTTTGCTTCCGGCTCAATACGTGTGACGTACAGCCTGCCCTCCGCTGCAATGCCCAGCCCCCTCCGCTGCCCAACGGTATAATGGTGAATACCCCGGTGGCGGCCCAGTACCCTGCCCTGTTCGTCGACAAAATCGCCCGGCGGGGGACAAATCCCCCGGCTTTCAATAAAAGCGGCATAATCGTTGTCGGGAATAAAGCAAATTTCCATGCTGTCCGGTTTGTCGTGGACGGAAATACCGGCCTGCCGGGCCCGATTGCGGATTTCTTCCTTTTCCATCCCTTCGCCCAGCGGCAGCAGCAGTCGCCCCAGCCACTCATAGGGCAGGCGGTAAAGCATATACGCCTGATCGTTGCGGCTGGGCGAACGGTACAGCGCGTCATATCCCGCACGCGACCGCCCAAGACGCGCATAATGTCCGGTGGCAACGTATCCGGCCCCCAGCCGATCGGCCACAGCGAACAAAAGCCGGAGCTTGACGGCAGGATTACACAGCACGCAGGGTATCGGGGTCCTGCCGTGCAGATACCCCTCCACAAAAGGGGCGATGACCTCCCGCTCAAGGGGCTCGGACATGTCGACGACAAGGCAGTCGATGCCCAGCGCGTCCGCTACACGGCGCGCGTCTTCGCCGTCGGCGCCCCCCCAGGACAAAAAGGCGCCTGTCACCCGGTATCCCTGCTGCTTGAGCATCGCCGCGCAGCAGGCGGAATCCACCCCGCCCGACAGGCCGAGCACCACGCTTTTTTCCGGCATGCAATCCTCTCCCTTCTCCGGCCCATTGTACAGCAATTCCGTGTCTGATACAAGGCGTTTTTCTCGCACGCGCGCGTATATATTAGATGAAATATTATTTTATATGTATTTTCTTGTGTTCGACGTCAATTTATGATATACTTGACAGGGTCGGCGCATCTGCGCCGTTTATTATCCTGTCATAAAACAGCTTTACATAGAAAGAGGAGATGCAATTGTACACTCCGTCGGCGCTGCTTGACGCTGTCGTCAAAACGCTGGAAAGGGAACAGGGTGAGGTCATCGTTTCCACCTGGTTCAGCGACGCGGAAGCCGTCGCCATCAAAAACGGCAAGCTGGTCATTTACACCCCCAATGAAGTCAAGCGGGAAACCATGCAGAAGTATTATTCCGACAACGTCCGCCAGGCGCTGCGCGAGCTGATGGGGGAGGATATCGAACCATTTTATCTCTGCGGCGAGGACGAGCTTAACCTCTGGAAAGCGGAAAATGACGACTCCATTTACAGCAATTACACTTTTGAAAAATTCATCGTCGGCCCCAGCAACCGCTTTGCCCATGCGGCGGCCGTCGCCGTCGCAAACAGCCCAGCCGCCGTTTATAACCCGCTTTTTATTTACGGCCAGTCCGGGCTGGGGAAAACCCATCTCCTCTACGCCATTGCCGGCGAGCTGCGGCGCAAGCACAGCGGCCTGCGCATCGTCTACGTCCGCGGCGACGAGTTCACCAACGAGCTGATTTCCGCCATCGAAACACGGGCGCGCAGCGATTTCCGCAGCAAGTACCGCCAAGCCGATCTGCTACTCGTCGACGACATTCAATTTATCGCCGGCAAGGTGCAGACGCAGGAGGAATTTTTCCATACCTTCAATACCATGCACGAGGCGAGCAAGCAGATCGTCATGACGTCCGACCGGCCCCCCAAGGAAATCCTGACGCTGGAGGACCGGCTGCGCACCCGCTTTGAATGGGGTCTTCTGGCTGATATCCAGCCGCCTGACCTAGAAACCCGAATGGCCCTCGTTTCAGCCAAGACAAAAGATCTCGGGTTTTCCCTTCCGCCCAATATCATCCAGTACATTGCCGAATGTATCCAAAGCAATGTGCGGCAGCTGGAAGGAGCCATTAAAAAAATCTACGCCCATCACACCCTGATGGGGCGCGAGCTCAACATGGAGCTGGCTCAGGACGCCATCCGCGATATCTTCCGTGAAAATCCCGGCGCGCACCCGACGCCGGATCTCATTTTACAGGAGGTTTCATCCTTCTACAACGTGCCAGTCGACCGCATCTGCGGCAAATCCAAAACGCGCGACGTCGTCAAACCAAGACAGGCAGCCATATATCTTATCCGCGAGCTGGTCGGCCTTTCCCTGCCGGAAATCGGCGAGGTCATGGGACGCGATCATTCCACCGTCTATTACGCCCTTCAACGCATGGAAGAACAGCTGAAAGAAGACCCGACAATCGTAAACGAAATCCAAGACATGCGGCAAAACATCAAAAACCGCTGATTTTCCCCACAACTCACTGTGAAATCCATTTGACTTTATTTGAATTCATTTGGCTTTGGGAAAACGTTGAATAAGACCCGCCTTCATCCACACCCCCCTTGGGACGACATAAACCAGACACTGCAAGCCTTTTCGCCCTCTTTCCACAAATTCAACCCCACTACTGCGGCTGCTATTATAAAAACTAAAATCAGTATAAGCCGCCGAAAGGAGACATTTTATGCGCTTTTCCTGTGAAAAAGACATCCTGAACGACGCTATTTCCGTCTGCATCCACGCCGTAGCCTCCAAAAGCTCCATTGCGGCGCTGGAGGGCCTGCTCATTACGGCTGAATCCGACGTCAGCCTGTGCGGCTATAACTTCAAAACAGCCATTCAAAAAAGCTTCCAAGCCGATATCCTGGAAAAAGGGATTGCCGTCATCAACGCGCGTGTTTTAGCCGATATCGTACGCAAGCTGCCCGCTGACATCATTGAAATCTCCGTCAATGAAAAGCTGATGGCTACCATCAAATGCGGCGCATCGGAATTCAACATCATGGCCACCCCTGCCGACGAATACCCCAGCCTGCCCGACGTCGACAGCGACGCCGGCGTCCGCGTTCAAAACGCCGTACTGCGCGACATGATTTCCCGCACCAGCTTTGCTATTTCCGATAACGAAAACAAGCCTATTCACACCGGCGCTTTATTCGAAGTAGAGGATCAGCGCCTGACCATGGTGGCTGTCGACGGATACCGTATGGCCATCCGCCGCGCCGAGTGTCAAAACCTGCGGCACGGCGGCTTCAGCTTTGTCGTACCGGGAGATACCCTGCGGGAAATTTCCCGCATCCTGCCGGAGGACGAGGAATATACCACCGTCTATCCAGAGCGTAAGCACGCTTTGTTCCAGTTTAACGAAACCCTTGTCACCACCCGCCTGCTGGAAGGAGAATTTCTCAATTACCGAAACGCCATCCCGGCCGATCAGCCCATCCAGCTGGAGGTGGACGTCAAGACCATCATCGAATCGGTTGAACGCGTTTCCCTGATTATCTCGGAACGGCTGAAAAACCCCGTCCGCTGCCTGTTCGAAGAAAACAGTCTCAAGCTGTCCTGCATTACCGCGCTTGGCCGTTCCTATGACGAGCTTTCCATTCCCCATTGCCCGGAAACGGTGGAAATCGGCTTTAACAACCGCTATCTGCTCGACGCTCTGCGCGCCATCGGCGAAGACAGCTGTATTTTAGAGCTTAAAAGCGGCCTTTCCCCCTGCGTCTTCCGCCCGCAGGAAGGGGACGCATATTTGTATCTCGTCCTGCCTGTCCGCTTAAAGGCGGGTGAGTAAATGCCGCAACCGATTGCCATTCATTCCCCTTATATCAAGCTGGACAGCCTTCTCAAGCTGGCCAATCTCTGTATGAGCGGGGGAGAGGCCAAGACCCTGATCCTAGACGGCAAAGTGAGCGTCAACGGCAGCGTCTGTCTGCAAAGAGGAAAAAAAATCATTCCTGGCGACGTGGTCGAATGTCTGGGTCAAGGCCTGAAGGTGACGGCGGATGAGACTTGACCGTCTTACCCTTGCTTCCTTCCGCAATTATGTGCGTCAAAGCATAGCCTTTGCAGATGGAGTCAATATTCTGATCGGGGACAATGCACAGGGAAAAACCAATATTCTGGAAGCTGTATTTCTGCTGACGGGCAGCCGCTCCTGGCGCATTGCGCGCAAAAAAGAGCTTATCCGCTTCGGCGATGCGGCCGCCCGTATAGACGCGGATATTTATTCCCGCGGCCGCAGCTTTCAGGTAGAAATGACCATTCCGGCACAGGGCCGGGGGACGACAGCCGTCAACGGCGTGAAGGCCAAAAAAAACAGCCAGCTCTCTGATGTGCTGCGCTGCGTTGTTTTCGCCCCTGAGGATCTTTCCCTGTTGCGGGACGGCGCAGGGGCGCGGCGGCGGTTCCTTGACACCGCATTATGCCAGCTTCGGCCCCGTTACGCCGATTTGCTGGGCGATTACCAAAAGCTCATCGATCACAAAACCCGCCTGCTGCGTGAGGAAGAGCACCGCGACGCTATGCTGGCCGTTCTGCCCGACTTTAACGCCCGTATTGTTAAAACAGGGGCTGCCATTATCGGCTATCGTGCCCGCTTTACCGCCCTGCTGGCGCCGGTGTGCGAATCGTTTTACCGTGATATATCTGGCGGGCGTGAACACTTGCACATGCGCTATGCTACTTTGTCGACCGTCAACGATCCGGCCGCGCCGCAGGGGGAGATCGAACGGCAGTTTTTCCGCCATCTGGAAACCCATTATGACGCGGAGCTGCGCGCCGGGCAATGTCTTTCCGGCCCGCATAAGGACGATCTTGTTATGGAGATCGACGGCCGGCCCTGCCGGGCTTTCGCTTCTCAAGGGCAGACGCGATCGGCCGCCCTGGCTATGAAGTTTGCCGAACGCGAGCTTTTCTTTCAGGACGGGGGGGAATATCCCATTCTGCTGCTTGACGATGTTTTGAGCGAGCTGGACAGTGCGCGGCAGGCTTATGTCGTCGAGCATACGCCGGGCGGGCAGTGTATCCTGACCTGCTGCGAAGAAAACGGGCGCTTTCCCTTTTCCGGCAACCGGCTGATCGTCCATCAGGGGGCCGTCGCCCCCGCGTAAAAGGGAGGAAAATCCATGTATCTGCATCTGGGGCGGGATATCGCCGTCTCTTATGATAGCGTCATCGGCGTCTTTGATTTTGACACATCTACCCATTCCCATATCAGCCGCCGATTTTTTAACCAGGCGCAGGAAAAGGGCCAGGTCGTCGTCGTTACGGACGAGCTGCCGAAATCGGCCGTCGTCTGCGTCGAGGACGGCCGTCAGATCGTTTACATCACCCAGGTGTCGACACAGACCCTTCTGCGCCGCAGTCTCAGCGAGCCGCTGCCCGACAATCTGCTGTAACGCGGCTGCGCAAATCACCAAACCGGGAGGACACTATGAGCGAAACGCAAAGAATCGAAAACGCCTATGACGAAAACCAAATACAGGTGCTGGAAGGCCTGGAGGCGGTGCGCAAGCGCCCCGGCATGTATATTGCAACGACCAGCTCGCGCGGCCTGCATCATCTGGTTTACGAAATCGTCGACAACGCCATTGACGAGGCGCTGGCCGGCTATTGCACCCATATTGAGGTCAGCATCGAGCCGGGTGACGTCATCCGCGTCGTTGACAACGGCCGCGGCATCCCGACGGGCATCCACCCCAAAATGGGTATTTCAACGCTGGAGGTTGTCTTTACCGTCCTGCACGCCGGTGGCAAATTCGGCGGCGGGGGCTATAAGGTCTCAGGCGGTCTGCACGGCGTCGGTGCCAGCGTTGTCAACGCTCTGAGCGAATGGCTCAAGGTCCGGGTTTACAATGAGGGTAAAATTCACGAAATGGCCTTTGCCCGCGGCGCCGTTACGCGGCCTATGGAAATTACCGGAGATACCGATCGGACCGGAACAGAAATCCTTTTTAAGCCGGACGGGGAGATCTTCGACGATTTGGTTTATGATTATGAAACCCTTCTTATGCGCCTGCGGGAAGAGGCGTTTCTCAACGCCGGGCTGAAAATTACCCTGACGGACAAGCGCGGTGCGGAGGAAGTGGAAACCGTCATGTGCTACGAGGGGGGGATACGCGAGTTTGTCCAGTATCTCAACCGCAACAAAACCCCCCTGCATGAAGAGGTCATCTATCTCTCCGGCAAAAAAGAGGATGGCATTGCAGAAGTCGCCCTGCAATACAACGACAGTTATAACGAAATGCTGCTTTCCTTTGCCAACAACGTCAACACGACGGAAGGCGGCATGCACGAAACCGGCTTTAAAACGGCGCTGACCCGCGTCATCAACGACTATGGCCGCAAGTACAAGTTCCTGAAAGACGACGACAAGAACCTGTCGGGCGAGGATGTGCGCGAGGGTATTACCGCCGTCATTTCCGTCAAGCTGGAGGAGCCGCAGTTTGAAGGCCAGACCAAGACCAAGCTGGGTAACGCCTTTATGCGTCAGCTGGTCGACAATATGGTCTACGACACCTTTTCCGCTTTTCTGGAGGAAAACCCGTCCGTTGCCAAGCAGCTGATGGACAAGGCGCTGACGGCGGCCCGTGCGCGTGAAGCCGCTAAAAAGGCGCGCGAGGCCACCCGCCGCAAAAGCGCGCTGGAAAGCGCCAGCCTGCCCGGCAAGCTGGCCGACTGCCAGGAACGCGACCCCGCCCTGACGGAAATCTATATCGTCGAGGGCGACAGCGCCGGCGGCAGCGCCAAGCAGGGACGCGACAGGCGCTTCCAGGCCATCCTGCCGCTGTGGGGCAAGATGCTCAACGTCGAAAAGGCCAGGCTGGACAAGGTGTACAGCAACGAAAAGCTCATGCCGATGGTGACGGCCTTCGGCGCCGGCATCGGCGACGAGTTCGACGTTGACAAGCTGCGCTACGGCAAAATCATCCTCATGGCCGATGCCGACGTCGACGGCAGCCACATCCGCACGCTGCTGCTCACTTTCTTTTTCCGCTTTATGCGCCCGCTGATTGAGCGCGGGCATGTCTATATCGCCCAGCCGCCGCTGTACAAGGTCGTGCCCAGGGGCAAGGACAAGGATCCCCGCTACGCTTATGACGACGTCCAGCAGGCCCAGCTTCTCGAGCAGTACCCCGGCGCGGAGGTCCAGCGCTACAAGGGCCTTGGCGAAATGAACCCCGAGCAGCTGTGGGAGACGACGATGGATCCCGCCCGCCGCACTATTTTGCGCGTGGAAATGGAGGACGCCATCGCCGCCGACGAGATCTTCACCATCCTGATGGGTGAAAAGGTCGAGCCCAGGCGTGAGTTTATTGAGAAAAACGCCAAAAACGTCGGCTTCCTTGACATTTAATTTTTCCGGCCTCAGCCGGCGTCCGCGCATATGCCAGCCGGAAAATTGCCGCTGGGCCCCCTATAAAGGACAGGTGAAAGAAACTTGAGCGACCTTCAATTTGAAAACCAGGTCATCATCCCCGTTGAGCTGGGGAAAGAGATGGAAAAATCCTTTATCAGCTATGCCATGAGCGTTATTGTTTCTCGCGCGCTGCCCGACGTGCGCGACGGGCTCAAGCCAGTGCATCGGCGCATCCTGTACGCCATGTACGAGGACAACCTGACGGCCGACAAGCCTTACCGCAAGGCGGCGACGACGGTCGGCAATGTGCTGGGCCGCTACCATCCGCATGGCGACGCCAGCGTTTATGACGCTATGGTGCGCATGGCGCAGGATTTTTCCCTTCGCTACCCGATGATCGAAGGCCACGGCAACTTTGGATCCATCGACGGTGATCCGCCGGCCGCCTACCGTTATACGGAAGCGCGCATGTCCCGCCTGGCGGCCGAAATGATGACCGACATTGAAAAGGAAACGGTTGATTGGGGCCCCAATTTTGATGAGAAGCGCAAGGAGCCGACCGTTCTGCCCTCGCGCTTTCCCAGCCTGCTGGTCAACGGCTCTTCGGGCATTGCAGTCGGTATGGCGACCAACATCCCCCCACACAACCTGCGCGAGGTCATAGACGCCGCCTGCCTGCTCATCGACAACCCCGAAGCGCAGATGGAGGATCTTTGCCAGCACATCAAGGGCCCTGACTTCCCGACCGGGGGCATTATCATGGGCCGTAGCGGCATCCGCGCCGCTTACGCCACCGGCAAGGGCAAGATCATTGTGCGCGCCCGCGCCGAGATCGAGGAGTGGAAGGAAGGCCGCTATCGCATCGTCGTCACGGAAATCCCCTATATGGTCAACAAGGCGCGGCTGGTGGAAAGCATCGCCGACCTGCACCGTGAAAAGCGCATCGAAGGCATCACCGATCTGCGCGACGAAAGCGACCGCGAGGGGATGCGCATCGTCATCGAGCTGCGGCGCGATGCCAACGCCCAGGTTGTGCTCAACCGCCTTTTCCAGTATACCCAGATGCAGGAGACCTTTTCGGTCAATATGCTTTCCCTTGTCGACGGCCAGCCGCGCATCCTGCCGCTGCGGGAAATGCTGGATTATTATATCAAGTTCCAGTTTGAGGTGGTTGTGCGCCGCACAAAATACGACCTGCGCAAGGCAGAGGAGCGCGCCCATATCCTGGAGGGCCTTGCCATCGCCTGCGACAACATCGACGAGGTCATCCACATCATCCGCACCAGCTACGACAATGCGCGCGAGCGCCTGATGGAGCGCTTTGGCATCAGCGAAATCCAGGCCCAAGCCATTCTGGAAATGCAGCTGCGCCGCCTTCAGGGGCTGGAACGTGAAAAGATCGAAGCCGAATTGAGCGCCCTGCACATTAAAATCGCTGAATATAAGGAAATCCTGGCGTCGGATGAAAAGGTCTATGCCATTGTCAAGACGGAGATGCAGGATATCGCCCGGCGCTTCGGCGACGAGCGCCGCACTGAGATTTCCCATATGGAAAACGAAATTGACATCGAAGCGCTCATTCCCGAGGAAACGTGCGTTTACACCCTGACTAACCTGGGCTACATCAAGCGGATGCCGACGGCGGCATACCGCGCCCAGCGCAGGGGAGGCCGCGGCGTCACCGGCGTAACGACGAGGGAGGAGGATTTTGTCGAAACCATCTTTACCGCTTCGACCCATGACAACATCCTTTTCTTTACAAACTCAGGCAAGGTGCAGCGTCTGCGCGGTTATCAGGTGCCGGAAAGCTCGCGTACGGCAAAGGGTATGAACATCGTCAACCTGCTGCAGCTGGAAGGCGGGGAGAAAATTGCCGCCATGATCCCCATACAGGAATTTTCTGACGAACAGTATATTTTCTTTACCACAAAGCAGGGTACTGTCAAGCGTATCCACCTGCCCATGCTGCGCACAGCGCGCAAGGCGGGCGTGCGCGCCATCAGCCTGGACGAAGGGGACGAGCTGGTCAACGTCCGCCTGACGGGCGGCAATGACTATATCACTTTGGCCACCCGGCAGGGCTACGTCATTCGCTTCCGGGAAACAGAGGTGCGCGCAATGGGGCGCGACGCTGCCGGCGTGCGCGGCATCCGCCTGCGCGAAGGGGACGAGGTGGTTGGCGCCGCGCGCGTGCGCGAAGGAGGCTACCTGCTGACCGTAACGGAAAACGGTTACGGGAAGCTGACCGATCCCTCCGAATATACCGAGCATCACCGCGGCGGCAGCGGCGTTACCGCCCATAACCTGACGGATAAGACAGGGGATCTCGTCGGCATCAAATGCGTCACCCTGGACGACGATCTGCTGCTCATGACAAGTGAAGGGGTCATCATTCGCACCGGCTGCGACAGCATCCGCATCTGCGGCCGCGTGTCGCAAGGCGTCATCCTGGTCCGTCTGGCAGAAGGGGTAAAGGTTATCTCCCTTGCCCGTACCGCAAAAGAGGAAGAAGACGCGGCCGAAAGCGCGGAAGAGACGGCTGATCTGCCGGAAAGCGCGGGTACAGATGAAGAGAATCAGGGTTAAGCCTGGAAAAGGTTCAAGCACAGTCGGGTTTGCCGGCGGGCTGCTCTTTGTGGGGATAGGTATTTTTGTCGTCATCCCCACCTTTGGGTGGTTTGGCGTGATATGGACCCTTTTTGCAGGGATCATCACGGCGGTCAACGGCGTCAACGCTTTCTCGAACCAAGGTGTCGCCAGCCATGAAATCATCATCGACGATGAAGGCGGAGAGCCTTCTGTCCTTTCTCCGGGCAGGGACTCGGCCGAACGGCTGCAAACGCTGCGCGATTTGTACGACCGCCGCCTCATCACCGAGGAAGAATATGAAAAGCGTCGTACCGAGATTTTAAACGAGCTATGAATATGAAGCAAGTGGAAATTTACACCGACGGATCCTGCTCGGGCAACCCCGGCCCGGGCGGATGGGGGGCCATATTACGATATAAGGGACGCGAACGAGAACTGTCGGGCGGCGAGCATGAGACAACCAATAACCGCATGGAGCTGACGGCCGCCATCTGTGCGCTGGAAACGCTGACAGAGCCGTGCGAGGTGACGCTGTATTCCGATTCGCAGTATCTGTGCAAGGCCATCAATGAAAACTGGCTGAAAGGCTGGGTGTCGCGCGGCTGGAAAAAGAGCGACAAAAGCCCTGTGCTTAACGCCGATTTGTGGCAGAAGCTGCTTGTGCAGTTAAACCGGCATAAAGTGGAAATGATATGGGTGAAAGGCCATGCCGACAACCCCTTTAATAACCGATGCGACGCCCTTGCAGTGCGGCAGACCAATAATTTCAAATAGGGCTTGTAATCTTCACTAAAATGGTGTATATTAAAGGCGTAAAAAATCCTGCTTAGGGAGTTGAGATGAAAATATGGATTATCGTTTGGTTTATGCCGACAACGCCGCAACGACTGCCGTGGCACCCGAGGTGCTGGAGAAGATGCTGCCCTTCTTCGGCCAGCATTACGGCAACGCGTCGACGCTGTACAAGCTGGGCCAGGCCAGCCATAAGGCGATGGAGGAAGCGCGCGAGAATGTCGCCGCTGTCATTGGCGCCAGCCCCAAGGAAATTTTCTTTACTGGCAGCGGTACGGAATCGGATAACATGGCCCTGCGCGGCCTGATGCACAGCAAGCAGGCCAAGGGAAGGAAGCACCTCATCACCACGACCTTTGAACACCACGCCATTTTGCATACGGCCCAGGCGCTGGAAAAGGAAGGCTTCCGCGTCACCTATCTGCCCGTTGATCTGACAGGCATGGTCGATTTGCAGGCGCTGGAAAACGCCATTACAGAGGATACCGCCCTGGTTTCCATCATGGCGGCCAATAACGAAATCGGTACTATCCAGCCTTTGGAGGAAATCGGCCGAATTTGCCGCAAAAAAGGGGTCTATTTCCATACGGACGCCGTGCAGGCGTTTGGCCACATTCCCATTGACGTCAACGCAATGAACATTGATATGCTGTCCCTGTCGGCCCATAAAATCTGCGGGCCAAAGGGCACGGGGGCCATCTATATCCGTTCCGGCATCATGCTCGAGCCGGTCATCACCGGCGGCGGACAGGAGAAAAACCGCCGTAGCGGTACGGAAAACATCCCCGGCATTGTCGGTCTGGGCGAGGCGGCGCGCATCAAGCGCGAAACCATGCAGGCCGAAGCTGAGCGCGTGCGCGCCATGCAGCGCCGGCTGATTGACGGCGTGCTGTCCACCATCCCCGAAGTGGTTCTGACCGGCCACCCGGAAAAACGGCTGCCGGGCATTTGCAGCTTTGCCATTTCAGCCATTGAAGGGGAGAGTCTGGTTCTCATGCTCGATATGAAGGGCATCAGCGCCAGCACTGGCTCGGCCTGTTCGACCGGCTCGCTCGACCCCAGCCACGTCCTGATGGCCATTGGCCTGAGCCATGAGACGTCGCACGGGTCGCTGCGCATATCCCTGGGCGAATACAATACGGAAAAAGACGTCGATTATATCCTGCAGGAGCTGCCCGCTGTCGTTGCGCGCCTGCGCGAGATGTCGCCCGTCTGGCACAAGTAAGGAGAGTATTATGTATTCTGAAAAAGTCATGGATCACTTTACCAACCCCCGCAACGTCGGCGAGCTGGAGGACGCCAACGCCATTGGTGAGGTCGGCAATCTCAAATGCGGCGACATCATGAAGATCTACATGAAGATCGAAAATGATGTTATCATTGACTGCAAGTTTAAGACGTTCGGCTGCGGCGCGGCCGTCGCTACGTCGAGCATGGCGACTGAAATGGTTAAGGGAAAAACGGTGCAGGAAGCACTGGCGCTGACCAACAAAGCCGTTATGGAAGCGCTGGACGGCCTGCCCCCGGTCAAGGTGCATTGCTCGGTGCTGGCTGAGGAGGCCATCAAATCAGCCCTGGCCGATTACTACAAGCGCCAGGGTCTTGACCCGACGCCTTATATCGGCTGCACTGGCGAGTGCGAGCATTGTCACGACGTACACCACCACGAAGAATAAAAAAAAGAAGGGCGCAGTCCCGAATTTACAGAGCTAAAGGGAAAGGGCAAATACGATGGTATTTGCCCTTTTTCATATGCAGCCGTTGCGCAAGGGAAAGATCGCCGGACGATTCTCATTTCCCTGCAAGGGGAAAAGCTGACATGCCCGATTGCGGCGTTTAACGCCGGATGTAAGTATTTCCCCCCGAAATTGCTGCGCAGAGGGCAAGCGCAAATTGCAGGATGAATCAGGCTGTGATGATATGATAAGGCCGGGAAGCCGATCAGTCTGTATTTCTGCCAAATAGAGGATTGTAAATAGCTTTCCTTCTATGTAAGTGGCAAACTCCCCGTCAAAGCCAGGCAGAACATGAG
>CAJMOV010000002.1 GCA_905215125.1 uncultured bacterium
CCGATTACAAGGAGCTTTGCACTTTCTTTGTCGATGTCTTGGGATGGGAAAACATGTATCGCTTTGCGCTGGACGATTATACCGGCGCGCCGGCCTTTGATCCCCTGCTCGCACTGGTCGATATCGTCAAGGTAGACTTTCGCCTGACCACCCCTGTGCAGCGGGCCGCCATCGCCCGCCGCTTCAATGGCGCCATGACTCAGCTGCTGGCCGAAAAGGTGGAAACGGAAGAGGAGTATCATGCCGCCGTACAGGACGGTTATTCCCTCTTCCAGGGCTATTTTTTTGAAAAGCCCACCACCTTGCAGAAAAAAGCCATGTCTCTTTCTGCTTCTTCCTATGCCCGCGCCATGCGCGAGCTGCAAAGGAAGTACATCGACTTTAATACGGTTGCATCCATTATCCATGCCGACGTCACCCTGACTTACCGCCTGATGCAAAAGGCGCGGTCGCTGCGCTATTATCGCGGCAATTCCGTTACCGCCATCAAGCAGGCCCTCATCATGATGGGCTCAGAGGAAATTCACCGCTGGCTGCTGCTCATCCTGGCGCGCGAGCACAACGTTTCCCAAAGCGACGAACTGGTACGCCTTTCCTACATACGGGGGCTGTTCGCCGAACGGCTGATGCAGCTTTCTCCCCTGCGCACCCGCAGCGACGACGGCTTTTTGCTGGGGATGTTCAGCCTGCTTGATAAAATCCTCGGTATCGGCATGGATGAAATCCTGGTCGACCTCTCCCTTCCGCCGGACGTCGCCGCCGCCCTGCTGGGTACTGAAGAGAATGATTTTTCCTTTCTGCTGCAATATGTTCTCATTTATGAAATGGCCAACCCTGCTCTCCAGTTTCCCGATATCGGGCTGCCGGAGGACTGCGATGTCGCCGAAATTTATATGCGCTGCCTGATCGACGCAGACAACACTTTTTCCAGTCTAGGTGATAAAAAGTATGCTAAAGCATAAATCCACCATACTTTTCCTGTTTTTTGTCCTGCTTCTGTCTCTTGCCGCCTGCGGCGGGAACAGCGTCCCTTCCGCGCCGGAAGCCTATACGGCGGGCGAAGACACCGCGCCGCCTCTCGATTCCATTTTGGCCGAGGATGCCGACGCGCTCGTTTCCATCCAAGGCCCCGAGCAAGAGGACGGCGGCGACGCTGTCCCGGCTGGCGGCACCACCGTATACACCTATGCCGATTTGTCCTCTGGCGGGGACGCCGCCAAACGGTATGCCGACGCACTGACTTCGTCTGAAAACGGCTTTACCATCGTGGATGAGGAGGGCAGCCCTGCCGACGTCCCCGATTACTCACAGTCGCAGGGTCAGGTCATTCTTGCCAGGGATTCCTCCGCGGAGGGCCGCCGTTTTTCCATCCAGGTGGAGTGGACGGAAAGCGGCTGCGTCGTCACCGTCTGCCAGCCGGAGGGTGCCGTTGTCCAGCCGGCCAAGGCGGAGCCCATGACCATGCATGAGGCCATTGACTACCTGAAAAGCTACTCTCCCGCCGTTCTCGGCCTGTCCGGGGCATCTATGCAGGATTATTCGGTTTATCCCAAGGAAGGCACCTCCTCAGTTGACGGTAAGCCCTGTATCCAGCTCAATGTCTACCGCCGCTCGGAAGCGGGGACCAACGACATTGCCGGCGCTTATCTCATGACTGGCGACCGTTCCCTGTACCGGCTGGATCCTGTGTCAGGCGCCGTACAGCCCATTGGTCTCAGCTAGCCCCCCTGTAGCAAAGCCCGGGATTTCCTGTTGGAAAGCCCGGGCTTTTCCTCATTCTTTCGCGGCCTATCCCTGCGCCTGCGCTTCCAGCGGCGTAAGACGCTTGTCTTCCATATTCCCTTCCAGCCGTACAGGGATATCCTTCCACTGGTCGACATTCTGTAGAAAAAAAGCCGCCAGGTACCCTTCCACAATACTGGTGTAGGACCGCACTGATAAAACATCCTCTTCAGCCGCCCTGTCGACGACGCGCTGGACAATGTCGGGAGAAACATAAACGATGTTCAGCCCATATTCCTGCCCCAGCTGAGCGATCTGCCGCGCAATAACGCCCACGCGCGCGCGATCCTCCAGCGGCCTGAAATGGATAAATCCGCCAAAACGCCCTGCAATTTCCCTGAGACAGCCCTGCGCTACAAAGGCTTTGCGAGCCCGTTCATTTTCCCGGAAAATCCGCCCTGACAGCGCCGCAAAGTCGTCTCCTACCTCGAAGGGATTTTCCTGGCGCTCCGGCAGCGTCCTGCCTGGCGCGAAGCCAACCCGTCCCGGCAGCCTCCCCGACAATTCTAGGGTGCTGGTGGACAGAAAAATACATTGGCGGAAATCCAGCTCGCGCCCCCGCTTGCCTTGATCCCTCCGGGCGGCGCAGCGTCCCTCGTCCAAAATGGACATAAAGGCCTTAAGCACTTCAGGGTGCGCCTTTTCCAGCTCGTCAAACATAAAAACAGTTCGCTCGTTGCCGGACACCGCTTCCAGGATCGGCTTGTCGTCATATCCGACATAGCCGGGCGGCGCGCCCGTCAGTCGGTAGACCGAGTGGGCTTCGGTAAAAGTGTTGAGCTCCGTCCATACAAACTGGTAAGCGTTGCGCCCGCAGTATTCGTTGAGTACGGGCGCTATATTTTTACCCATTTCCGACTTGCCCCCCCCCGTCGGGCCGTAAAAAATCAGCGACAACGGCCTTTTGGGCTCCTTTTTGCTGATGTGTGTGACTAGCTTAAAAGCGATGCTCTCCACCGCGCGTTCCTGCCCGGTGACGACCTGCCCCAGCCGTTCAGCCAAGGTACGGTAATCGGGCGCTACTTTTTTGCCCTTGTCCGGGATGACGACGGCGTCAACATCAGTCAGCGGGCCCCTGGCCCATTCAGGCCGCTGCGCCGCCTGCCCCCCTGTCGACGGAGGCGCCATACCGCGCAGAAACCCCTCCAAATCAGTGAAAGCTGCAAAGCTCCTGCGTCCGGTTCGGAACAGCTCGGCCGCTTCACGGTTGGGGCCGCTGTAAGCTGCGGCAGGGGTGACGTACATGACATATCCCCCTTCCCCCTTCCAAAAACCGACGGCGGCCTTTTCCGGCACACACCCCGGCAGCAGCAGGCAGTCGCGGAACTCATAGCTCTGCGCTGACCTGGAGCAGGCGTCAATCTGGCTTTTCAGATAGGCGAAGTCGGAATCGCTTCCCAGCGCGAATTTGCCCAGGGCTGCGTTTGCCATATCTATGCACCACCTTTGCATTTCTCTCTGCTATTGTGGACAAAAACAGGAAAAATTATGCAAAAGGCCGGGCGGAATGTCCACCCGGCCGATAACCGTTATTTGTGATAGGCCTTTGGCGTGTACACGCGGCGCGAGGATCTCTGCTTTTCGGCCATTTGCTCGTCATATTTTTCAAAGGCTTTGACAATCTGCCCGACCAGCTTGTGCCGCACAACGTCGCGGCTGCTCAGGTGCATGACCTCGATGCCCTCGATGCCGGACAGCAGCTCAGAGCATTTTTTCAGCCCCGACTCGCTGCCCGCCGGCAGATCGATTTGCGTGACGTCCCCGGTCAGCACCATGCGCGAGCCCTCGCCCAGACGGGTCAGAATCATTTTAAGAGACGTCATGACGAGGTTCTGGCACTCGTCGACGATGACGCCGGCGTTTTTCAGCGTGCGGCCGCGCATATAGGCCAACGGCGCCACTTCAATAACGCGGTTTTCCACATACTTCTGCACCGTGTCATGGCCCAGTATTTCATCCAGCGCGTCATAAAGGGGCCGCAGATAGGGGTCGACCTTGTTCTGCAAATCGCCGGGCAGAAAGCCCAGCTTTTCTCCCGCTTCAACGGCGGGACGGCACATGATGATTTTATCGATTTCCTTGCGTTTAAGCGCGGCGACGTAGGCGGCGACAGCGAGGTAGGTCTTGCCCGTGCCGGCCGGTCCGATGCAGATGGTCACCGTATTGTTCTTTATGGCTTCAAAATACTTTTTCTGGCCGATGGTGCGGCATTTGATGGGCGCGCCCCTGTGGGTGACGACAACGGTATCCTTCATGGCGGCGAGCGCCGCCTCCCCGTCTCCGGTGCGCACCAGGTCGATAACGCGGACGACGGTGAAGTCGTCGATCTTTTGCCCTTCATGCCGCATCTGGGCCAGCGTCTTGAGCGTCTCGCCCGCAAGGCGCACGTTTTCCTCCGTCTCGCCCTTGATTTCCACCGTGCCGTCGCGGGTCAGGATGCTGACCTGAAGGTTGCCCTCTATAACCTTGATATTGGCGTCGGCAATCCCAAACAAATCCTGCAAAACGGCAATATCCAATTCCATGGTGTTGGTATACAACTGTCCTTCCTCACTTCCCTAAGCTGTCTGACACCAGTATACGGCGCCGCAAGCCGTTTTTCAATATCCCATTATTGCGCAACCTCAACCCGCTGAACCTGGCGGGACAGGTCGACCGGCGTCTGCACGCCGCAGCTTTCCAGACATTCCGCTTCCAGCGTGGCCAGAAAGCGGCCCTCCTGCTTTTCAAATGTGTATCCTGTCTCGGTCACCTCGGCCCCAACTGTCTGGCGCGCCAGCATCTCCTTAATGCGCGTTTCCAGCGTCTCTGCGCATTTTTCTTCGCTGAGCTCCAGCGGCTGGCGCTCCAGCTCACGATAAACCTCGGTGACCAGCGTCACCGGAAAGCGCAGGCTTTCCGACACGGTGAGAGATTGGCGTTCTACTGTTTTATCATAACATGCAAACGGCTCGCTTTCAATGAAATAAAGATTAATTCGCCGCGAACCGATGATAAGGGCTCGCCTTGTTTTGACCTCGCCCGTCTCGCGCAGCCCGTCGATGCTGTCGGGCAGGGCCAGACGCACGGTGCGCCAGGTGCGCAGCGTCGCTTCCGCCTCGGCGTGTACCAGCCAGGTTTCCCCCTGCTGGCTCAGCATGGCGCCGCCTGCGATGAGATCCCCCGGCGCTACCGTCCTGCCCACCTCAGTTGCCGCTGCGCCGGCGCGGACAATAAGCTTTTCCACAACCCCCGCTTTGTCGGCGACAACGTCGCAGGGGGTATCGACGTCCAGCTTTTCCGGCGTGACGCTGCGCTCGCGTACAATGACCTGGGCGTGGCTGCCCTGCAGGTTGATTGCCAGATAAGACAGCTCATCCGTCTGTTCCAAAACGGCGTTGCGCAGGCTTTGTACGTCAACCGACGATGTGCGTACCCCGATGCGCAGGCCGTTCTGTCCCAGCAGGGTCAGAAGCTCGGCTTCAGTCGTCCGTTCGCACCCTTCGATATCGACGGTCCATACAAAACCGGACAGCGCCCACAAAAGCGCGGCGCACAGCACCGTACCAATAAGCAGGGCGTGCCGCCGGCGAAAGCGCTGCCCATAAAAAGGCGCCCCTTCCTTGCCTGCGACGCGGATGCGGCACATACACTTTTTAGCGTAGGGCCGCAGCGCAAAAAAGCCGCTGATGCGTACATTGGCTTCGATGCAATCGTCCGCTATGCGCCTGACCCCCCAGAAGACAATGCCGTTGGCGGCACAGATATTGAGAAAGCGTTCGATGCCCGCGCCGCGCACCGTGATGCGCACGCTGCCGCGCAGGAAGTTAATACACCGCATAAGCATACCGGCGCCCCCTATTTCAGCAGCTCGATGCCGGCGATCAGCCCCGTCACCGATATTTCATTCTGGTTCATGGCCTGAAGGCACAGATCCATCCCCGTAATGCGGATGACCAGCCCTTTAGCCGCGATGCGGATGCACTCGCCGCCATATTCCAGGATGCCATGGTGCCGCTCGACGAGCAGCCTGCCGTCCCCCGTCAGCTCGATACGCGGCATATCGAACACGGCGTACACCGGCATATCCAGCTCCATAACTGTGCGCCGTATTTTTTCCCGGTAACTTGATTTTTCCCCATTTCCCTTGGTTTCTTTCACAAGCGTTCCCTCCGCATTTGCTTTCAAGGTGTTGCATATATCTTTTTCAGCCATCCATTTTGATGAAACGGAGACCTGTCATGAATAGTATATTGCGGAAACGGATCGTTGAGACACAGATTTACGCCGCTATCGTCATTTTTGCCTTCGGGCTCATTCTTTTTACCAGACAGACGTCGGACAGTGCGGCCGAGGGGATTTCCCTTTGTCTCAACGTTCTTGTCCCTTCCCTTTTCCCTTTTTTTGTCGTCTCCTCCCTCTGCGTGCAGACGGGGCTGGCCGCCTATATCGGCCGTGTATTTGAAAAGCCCATGCGCCTGCTCTTCGGCGTGCCCGGCGTCTGCGCCCCCGCCTTTGTGCTCGGCTTGGTGGGTGGATATCCCGTCGGGGCCAAGACGGCGATATCCCTTTATGAACAGAGCATGTGCAGTCGGACAGAAGCCGAACGCCTGCTCGCCTTCTGCAACAACTCAGGCCCTGCCTTTATCCTTGGCGCTGTCGGCGCTTCGCTGTTCGGCGGCAGCATGGCCGGCGTCCTGCTGTACGGCGCGCACGTTTTGGCCTCTGTCTGTGTGGGGCTGGCTTTTCGCTTTTGGCGTGGCCGCAGACAGGACAGCAGCCATAGCAGCAGCCGACGCTTTACCGCCGTCTGCGTCCCGTTCGGCAAAGCGTTTACCAGCGCCGTCACCTCGTCCTTTTCGTCGGTTCTCAACGTCTGCGCCTTTGTTATTTTCTTTTCCGTAGTCATCGATCTGCTGACGCTGCTTGGTGTTACCCCCGTACTGGCGCGCGGACTTGGGGCGCTTCTTTCTCCTTTCGGGCTCGACGCCGCCTATGCCGAAAAGCTGTTGAGCGGTCTCCTGGAGGTTACAAGCGGCGTCCAGGGCCTGCTCACCCTTTCGGCCAGCTTCAGCGTCAAGCTAACCACTGCCGCATTCCTGCTGGGCTGGGCCGGCGTATCGGTACATCTTCAGGTTGTCAATCTCATTGGAGACAGCGGGCTTTCCCCCGCGCCTTATTTGCTGGGTAAGGCGCTGCACGGCGTTTTCGCCGCTGTCCTCACCTTCGCTGGCGCACAGCTTCTTCCCTTTGGCACCACCGCGTCGGCCAACCTGACAGCCCCTGTGCAGACACCGGCCGCCGCCACGCTGTCGCAATCCTTCTGGGTCTCCCTCGGCGCTTCGGTGCTGTGCTGGCTTCTTCTTGCCGCGCTTTCCCTGCTTTTCCGTTCATTTTGCCGTTGTAAAAAGCAGAAAAAAGCGTTATAATGAAGAAAATATAATGCGAGGGAGGAGACGCCATGCTGTATGACGAGCAGCCCAGAAGAATCTGCGCGCTGTGCCAGCACGCCTGCGATTTTCGCGGCGACGAGCTGCTTTGCCGCAAAAAAGGGCCTGTCTCCTTTGATTATCACTGCCGTCATTTTGAATACGATCCCATGCGCCGCAAGCCGCCTGCGCCCGCACCTGCCGCGTCCAGGCTGACGGCCGAAGCCTTTCAGCTGTAGGGATCACAAAGGCCCGCCTGATGCTTTTCAGGCGGGCCTTTTAACGGCTGCTGTTTCACGGCGCCGGGGCCATGCCGCAAAGCCCCTGCAAATATCGCGTAACCTTTTCATCATAGTCAGGGTATCCGTAACCCATGCCTTGCGCAAAATGGCGTGACGCCGCGCGGAACAGCCCCACAGCCGCCCACAGCGCCTGCCATGCCTGCTTTTCCTCGTCCAGACGGTAGGTAAGACACAGGGTCTCCCATTCTTCCCGCGTCAGAAAGCGGCGCAAATCCTTACAGCATTTGCCGACCGAGACGCCAAAACCGTTTTGCATCCCGGCGCGCCAGGACAGCATGGTCAGCAGCTCCCTGCGCACACATTGCTCCATATGCCATGCAGCATACAGCAGCTCGCCCCGCAGCAAGCCCTTGGCGACATATGTGCTGACCCACCAAAACTCGTTGCAGCAGTCCGTAAAAGCACCCTCAGAAGGCTTTTTGACGTGATAGGCGCTGTCGTCGGGGGGCGGCAAAGGCGGCACATGCCCGTCTTTATCCAAAAGGATGACGGTCTGGCTGTCGTTACGCAGATATTTCTGCAACTCCTTCACAGGAATGAGCATCAGGTCAATACGGTTGCCATCCTCAAACAGCATCAGGTAGGTAAACCATCCGCCTAGCGAAGGCGGGTACAGCGTCATGGCCTCCGGCATCTGCATGATAATGCGCCTGCCAAAGACGTCCACCCAGCTGTGATCGGCCAGGAAAGGGGCCATGTCGGTCACCAGAAAGGCAATGTCAAAATCCTGAAAGGCATCTTTCCGCGCATGCGGATTGGCCCGCGAGCCGTTTAAGCCGACAACGCGGACTCGTTCGTCCTCCCGCGCAATCGCCAGAATAGCGTCCATCATTTCCTGCTCGCTTCTGCGTCGCATCTCCTGCACCTCCTCAGCCCATACCGGTATTATATCACAGCTTTCCCTCGTTCACAACGGGCGCAGCGTCCCTTTATGCTTGCAAATAAGGCGGCTATTCTGGTATAATAAAAATAATTGTGCCGCCCCGGTGGGCGCTGTCACATATTTTCCGAAAGGAGCCTTTGGCATGACATATGATGTCGCCATTATCGGCGCCGGAACGGCCGGCGTTTACACTGGGTACGAGCTGCTTAGGCACAAGCCCCACCTCAAAATCGTCATTTTGGAGATGGGCAACGATATTTACAGCCGCCGCTGCCCCATTGTCGCCGGCAAGGTCAAGGAGTGTATTTCCTGCAAGCCCTGCTCTATTATGTCAGGCTTTGGCGGCGCAGGCGCTTTTTCCGACGGCAAGTACAATATTACCACCGCCTTCGGCGGCTGGCTCAATGATTATCTCGACGATCAGACCCTTCTCGAGCTCATCGACTATGTCGATTCGGTCAATGTCAGCTTCGGCGCAACAGACGAGGTTTACACTACCGATTCCCCGGAAGCGCGCGCCATTGAGCGCCGCGCGCTGGAGCACGATCTTCATCTGCTACAGGCCCGCTGCAAGCACCTGGGCACCGAGCGAAACCTGCAAATCCTGACCAATCTATACGAGTACATGCGGGGTAAGTGCGAATTCCGCTTCCGCACGACGGTAGACAGCATCGAACCGCAAAGCGGCGGCTACCGCCTGCGTCTTCAGGACGGTGAAAGCGTCGACTGCCAGTACTGCGTCGCGGCGCCCGGACGCTGCGGGGCCGAGTGGTTCTCCAACTGCTGCCGCCAGCTCAAGCTGCCGCTCAGCAACAATCAGGTCGATCTCGGCGTCCGTGTCGAGCTGCCAGCCAAGGTATTCGAGCATATCACCGATGTGGTTTATGAATCCAAGCTGGTCTATCACACCAAGCAATATGGCGATACGGTGCGCACCTTCTGTATGAATCCCTATGGGCACGTCGTATCGGAAAACGTAGACGGCCTCATCACCGTCAACGGGCACAGCTATGCCGACCCCGCCCTGCGTTCGCAGAACACCAACTTTGCCCTGTTGGTTTCCAACCGCTTTACCCACCCCTTTGATCAGCCCTATGCTTATGGAAAGCACATCGCTTCCCTTTCCAACATGCTGGGGGGCGGCGTTTTGGTGCAGCGCTTCGGCGATCTGGTGCGCGGCGTGCGCACCAACGAGCACCGCATGGGGCACAGCTTCGTGCGCCCCACCCTGAATGCGACGCCGGGGGATCTCAGCCTGGTCCTGCCCAAACGGCATATGGACAACATCATTGAAATGATCTACGTCCTGGACAAGGTCGCCCCTGGCACAGCCAACCACGACACGCTGCTGTACGGCGTCGAGGTCAAGTTTTACTCCGCCCGGCTGCACCTGACGAAAGAGCTGGAGACTGAGCTGCCCGGCCTGTTCGCCGTTGGCGACGGCGCCGGCATCACCCGCGGACTGGCCCAGGCCGGCGCTTCCGGCGTCTGCGCCGCCCGCGCCATTGCCAAACGGCTGTAACCCCAAATAAAAGCCCCGGCTCGCGGTAAGCCGGGGCTTTTTTTGTTCAGCTCTGACCGTCCTCGCCGCTTAAGCAGCGGAAACGGCAGCCTTGCGGCAGGCTCTGCAGAGCCTGCCGCAGCCCTTCTGCATCTGCGATATGGCCGATGCGGTATTTTTCATTGTTTTTGACACAGGCACAGGGATAAACATCGCCTGCGTATGTGACGTACAGCAGCCTGCAGCCTGCCTGACAGCCCTGTGCCGTATCAAAGGGGCGGCAGGGCGCCAGCTGCGGATGCCCTGAAATAGTGATGCGCGTGGCTTCCTCCCCCGATCTGGACGCAAGCAGAGCCTGCATCCTGTCGCTGTGCACACCGGATTTCAGCCGCAAATCCTCCCACACGCCGGCCGCGCTTCCGTGCCGGATCAGCTTGAGCAGCCGCACCTCCGACGCGCCGACCTGGGCGGCGTAATCCAGCAGGCCGTCCAGCTCCCTTTCGTTTCCGGCATAGACGACGCTGTTAAAGCGCACGTCAACCCCCGCACGGCGCAGGCTTTCCATGGCCTGCCGCGTCATGGCGAAGGAAGACGGCGTGCGCGTCATGGTGTCATGGATTTCAGGCCGGGCGCTGTATACCGACAAATAACAGTTTTCCAGCCCTGCCTGCCGCATTTCAGCCGCCTGAGCTGCTGAAAGGGGCTCAGCGGCGCCGCCGCGCATCACGATCCCCGAGGTAAACAGCCCGATATGGGTTTCGACCGGCAAGGCGCTGAGGGCGGCCATATGTTCCGTTAAGTCCCCGCATAAAAGCGGCTCGCCCCCCGTCAGGTAAACGTGGACGGCGTAATCCCCCAGCAGCTCCGTCAGGGCGCACATCTGCCGCAGCGTGTAGCCCCGCCGCTCCATGTCCCGTATGGCGTGGGACGAGCAATGCCGGCACAGCAGACGGCAGCGGCGTTCGATTTCAAAATGAACCTCGAAAGGGGTTTTCACCTCTCTCTCTCCTTTCAGTCCTCCAGCCATTTGGCAATGCCCGCCCATATCCTGCGCTCAACCTCTCCGACGCTGCCTGAAGCGTCGATGACAAGCACTGCCTCTTCATCCTTCAGCTTTTCAAAGGCGCGGAAGTAGTTTTCACGCACGCGGCGCAGCCGCTCTTCCTTTTCAAACAGCTCGGTGTGAAAGCGTTCGCGCTGTATGCGCTCGACGGCCGCTTCGGCCGGAACGTCGAGGAAAACGGTGACGGTGGGCCGCAGAACATTAGCGCTGATGGAATTGGCCTGTATGACCCAGTCCATGTCCATATCGACGCTGTGGTAAGCGTAAGAGGAAAAGTAATACCGGTCTGTAATGACAGTGATTCCGCTTTCAATCTTGCGGCAGATCCCGTCTGTTTCATTGAGCAAATGGTCGATCCGGTCGGCGACAAACAGGCTGGCAATAACCTGGTTGTCCGCCTGGATGCGCCCCGTCATAATCTGATGAATGAGCGAGCCAATAGGGGAATCGGTCGGCTCCCGCGTCTCGTAGCAGCGCATGCCCATCTCCCTCAGCCGGTTTTGCAGCCGGTGGATCTGTGTGCTTTTCCCCGAACCGTCGATGCCTTCAAAGGCGATGAATTTCCCCTTTTTTTCAATCCCGCTCATAATGCTTAAACCGCTCCATATTCTTTTTCATTTTGTCCGTATACGCCTGCTCAAGATCAATGTCCAGCTGATAGGACAGCTTGAGCATGTAAATGAGCATGTCGGCCATTTCCTCGCCAATGTCGGGCTTTTTGTCAGCCAGGGCAAAATCACCCCGCCGTATTTTTTTGACCAGATTGGCCGTCTCCCCCAGCTCTCCCACCAGGGAAAGAAGAAGGAATTCCAGCATCTCCAAATTGTTTTCGTCAATGGGCCTGTCCCATTCAAAACGGCTGGCGTGCCTGCTGTCAAAGGCCCGCTGCCGCTCGATCATTTCTGCCAGGGTCATTTCCTCTCTCCTTCACAATAGGGCTTTAACAGGCTGATTGCCTCCTGAATACAGGCCCTGACCTTTTTTTCTTCTTCCTTAAGCTCGGCATAAATGGATGTATGTGTCCGCTTCTGCCGAATATTCTCCAGCGCGTTGGCTATCTTTTTCAGGCTCTCCAGCACTTTTTCGTCATAGCCGCTGGCGTCTGTATTTTTGTTGACCCATTCGACGGCCCCAATCAGCTCGCTGACGCCCTCTGACACGACGACGGTCTCAGTCTGCCGGCACTTGCCCTCCAGCAATTCGATGATGCGGGCGTAGTCCTTTTTGCGCACGATTTCCTGGATGTCCCGCTTGCCCATATCATCGGTCGCCAGCCGATCCAGCTCGCTTTTGAAGAAGCAACTGAAATCCTCTTCAATCTGTACGCGGAAAGCGTGGATGGTAATTTCAATGTTTTCAAATGGGAATTCCCGCCGTATTTTCCGCGCCAGCAGCAAAATCTCGCAGATGTTGATCTTGAGGAAGCGCCCGGCCTCCAGCGCGCGCAGATAAACGGTGACCATCAGCGTGTCGTCCCCGTTTTTGCGAAAGCCGAACTGCGTCACCATAAGCGAGGGCAGAAAGTGATCCCCTCCTCTTCCACCAATTTGTTTCATATCAATGGTTGAAAGGACGGCACGGCTGCTGGTTTGCTTAGTTTTCAGCGCCTCAATGACATAATCGACGCCTTCCTTTTTGTCGTTTTCATTATAGTAATACTGGCCGTGGGTGAAATACATGTCGTGAGGGCACTCTGGACGCTGCCACTTTTTTGCAATATTTATGTACTCTTCGCCAAAATCCTTTTTTCCGCGCAGCCACTGTCCAACGTCCTGCTCAAAGCTCTCGAAATGAAACCGGCCCTGCAATGTGACGTTATACAGCTTGCCGTAAAAATGAAGCTCGTCGACGAGATCCCGATAAACACCGCTGATGCTTTCTCCGCTAAAGATATGCCTGGGGCCGCACGCGGGTATGGTCAACTGGACGCCGCGCATCGCCTTGGGGGTTCTTGCCTGATCCTGATGGTAAGTATAGTTGTCCGCTCTGCGCACCCGCCCGTTGAGAAAGCGGATGATGTTGAACTGGGAATTGACGTCGGGATAGTCCCGGCTGAACAGCGCGCCGACGCCGATGACAGCGCAGCCGCAGCCGCCCACTGTTAGGGCGTCCAGCCCGTGGGTATGGCCGTGCAGCAGCAAACGCACACGGTATTTGTCTATGATCTCCACCAGGCGCGCCGCGTTGAGGATAGAGGATCCGTCCGTGTCGTCCATGCTCATAACAGTATGATGCATGACAAAAATTTTCGGCGTCTGCTTATCCAGCCTTTCCAGCAGGGAAAGCAAAGCGTCATAGTCTACCTTCCCCTTGCCCCGCTCCTCCGGGTTAACCGAACTGATAAAGACGACGTCCGCCCTGTCTCCCGGCTCTTCCAGCGTCAGATGGAAGCAGGGGTGCGCTGTAAAGTCCCCTGTCCAGTCGCTGTAGCCCGCAATAAACTGCTGAAACCGCTCCAGGCTACCGTCTACCAGGTCATGGTTGCCCGGCACAAAAGCAAAGGTCAGCTTATATTGCGACGCCAGCGTGTCGCGCAGCTTTGCCATAACCTTTTCGGCTTGCTCCAGTCCTTTGTCGCTGCCCTTGTTGATAAGGTCGCCGCATACGGCGATAAGAACGTTTTCCTCCTTCTTCGGCCTGATGCTCTGTCTGATGGTCAGAACCAGGCTGTCCACCACCTTGGCACACCGCTCGGGCATTGCCGCTTCGTCAGGGAAATGCAGATCGGATAACTGAATCACGAACATGCTGTCGTCACCTCTCATTCTTTTTGGGGCGCTGTTCCCGCAGGCTACGGGCCTGTCTTTTAGTATACCATAAGAGCCCCTGTTTGGGTAGTATCGGCGGACAGGCTGGCGCGAGCCCCGTACAATCCGCATATCCTCCCCCATTTCGCCATATACATGATTCAGAATCGGTTGGGGAGGGTTTTCATTGAAAAGCGACGCCTATGCGCGGTGTGTCGACATCGCCGTTTATATTACGCAGACCAACGCCACAGTACGCCAAGCCGCTAAAAAGTTTGGCGTTTCCAAAAGCACGGTACATAAAGACGTCACCGAACGGCTTTACGACGTCAACCGTTCTCTTTATGAAAAGACGCAGCTGGTTCTGGCGCAGAACAAAAGCGAGCGCCACCTGCGCGGAGGCGCAGCCACCAAAGCCAAGTACGAGCACCGGCAGGGAGACTGACCGCAGCAGGTCAGTCCTCTCCCCTGTCCGCAACCAGGTCGGCCCACGCAGCCCCTGTCAGGCGCAGCAGGTCGTCGGGTGCCAGCTCAGTCTGCACGCCGATTTTTCCGGCGCTGACCGCCATGCGCTCAAGGGTGCGCGCGGAATCATGCACCCAAACGGGATATTTCTTTTTCATTCCAATGGGGGAGCAGCCCCCGTGCACATATCCTGTTTTAGGTAGCAGCTCGCTCTGCCTGAGCATTGCAATCGACTTGACCCCGGCCGCTTTTGCGGCCTTTTTCAGATCCAGCTGCGCCGCTGCCGGAATAACAAAGATGTAAACGCCTCCGTCGCTGCCTTTAGCAGCCAGCGTTTTGAATACCTTTGCCACGTCCAGCCCCACCTTGCCCGCGACGCTGACGCCGTCAATCTTGCCGTCCGATATGTCGTAGGTATGGACGGCATAGGGGATTTTTTCCTTATCCAAAATGCGCAGCACATTGGTTTTTTCCATAATGGGTATCCGCCCTTTCTGCTTGACGCCGAAAAACCGGGCCGACGCCGCGGCCCGGTTTGCTGTTGCGCTGCTGCTATTGCTTGTGATGCAGAATGATTTTACCCGGCGTTGCACCCGTCAGCTGCTTGTCGTGGTAGACCACCTGTCCCGCGACAATGACATACTCAATCCCATCTGCCAGCCTGCTTGATTCCATGAAGTCAGCGGTATCGCGCACTGTATCGTAGTTGAAGACGACGAGGTCGGCGTCCATGCCGTCGGCGATCACTCCCTTGCCGTCCAGCATGGTCTTTTCCGCCGTCAGGCCGGTCATTTTGTGAATCATGGCTTCCAGCGGCAGGATATGATTTTCTTTGACAAAATAGTTGATGGCGCGCGGGAAGGTTCCATAGGCGCGCGGATGCGCTCTCTCCTTTTCCGATTTGACGATGCCGTCTGTGCCCGGCATAACGCTGTCAAAACGGATGATATTGAAAACATCCTCCTCGCACATGCAGAAGTAGATTGCAGAGGCGACGCCGTTGTTGCGGATCAAAAGGTCGAAAAAGAGATCGAACTCGTCCATATTGTGCTTTTTAGCCGCTTCGGCAATGGTCATGCCTTCATACTCCGGGGTCGCGGCACAGCGCGAGACAAACACGCCTTCAAACCCGCCGCAGTTGAGGTATTGGTTTTCATAGGAGGAATCGGTCCGGATTTCCTCTTTAATCTGTTCGCGCATGGCGGGATCCTTCAGAATCTCAACCATGCCGGAAATGCCTTTTGTGAAATATTTGGGCGGGATGCAGACGTTGAGATGGGTCATGGACGCAGTATAGGGATACTGATCCGCCGTGACGCGGATCCCCTCGTCCTGCGCCTTTTTGATGGTTTCGATAATCTGCTTGGACAGGCCCCAGTTGGGCTTGCCGCACACCTTGAGGTGGGAAATATGTACGCGGCAGCCGCTGCGCCGACCAACCTCTATGGCTTCAGCAATGGATTTGAGCACATCGCCCGACTCATTGCGCATGTGAGTGGTGTATACACCGTCATATTCGGCAACGACCTTGCACAGCTCGACAAATTCCTCCACGTCGGCATAGACGCTGGGAATGTAAATCAGGCCGCTGCAAAGCCCCATGGCTCCGTGCTCCATCGCCTCGCGCAGCATGGATTTCATGTGATCCATTTCCTCCTGCGTCGGCTTGCGGTTGTCAAACCCCATGGCGGCGATGCGCAGCGAAACATGCCCGGCCAGGAATTTGACGTTCTCGGGGATTTTCAGCTTGCTCGCGTATTTCAAATAGTTTTCAAACGTGGTAAATGTTTCCATTTCCTCAGGGAAGGTATCGGTAAAAATGGCCATTCCCTCCTGCATCAGGTGCAGGGTTTTGGGGTTGACAGGGAACATGGAAAAGCCGCACTGTCCGGCAATGTGGGTCGTAATGCCCTGGGAGATCTTGGAGACGGAATTAAAGGTCTTGCCCAGCGGCACGTCGCCGTGCGAATGTGGGTCGATAAAGCCGGGCGAAACGTACATGCCCTTGGCGTCAATGACCGTTTTCGCTTCGTCGCCGCAGCCCTCGGGCAGGACCTTGATTTTCCCCTGTTCGCTGGCGACGCAGCCTGCAAAGGCCGGCTTGCCCGTCCCGTCGATGATCATGGCGTTTTTAATGAGCAGATCGTACATGTTTGCTTATCCTCCTGTCTCAATGGCGTAAGGCCCCCCGCCTTTCGGCTGACCGCCAAAAAACGGAGGGCCCGGTGATTTTACTTTAATCTCAGTTTACAATGCTTCGCAGATGATTACAACCTATTTTTTAACTAAATAGGTTGCCAGCAATAATGCCGAGATAGTTGCCGATGGAATAGCCCCACAGACCAACCAGTATGCCGGGGACGATCATGGCGTTCCAGCCCTTGTTGATGGAGAAGGCCGCAGCCGTCGTCGGGCCGCCGATAGTAGCGCAGGACGCATTGCACAGATCCTCCCAGTTCCACTTGAACAGCTTGCCGAAGCCGAACAGGAAGCCCAGGTTGCCGATAGTAACAAAGACAATGGAGCACAGGATGATGACGCCGACCTTGAGCAGCTCCATCAGGTCCGCCGCGCCGCCAATGGTCACGAAATACATCATGATCATAAAGGTGCCGATTTCCTCTGCGCCTTCCAGCTTCTTGAAAAACTTGGGGAAAAGTGTGACCAGGATAATGGTGATAGTACAGATAAGCAGATAAATTGAGCCGAACAGCTGGTCGAGGATGGTGGGCAGGCCCAGCGACTTGACCCAGTTGGCGATAAGATCGCCGACGCCGCAAATGGCAAAGGTAGTGGCGATGGACAGACACAGGCTGAGCAGCGAAACGCTCTTGGGCTTCCAGTACTGCTCCGAGACGCTGCCGGCGCCTTCAACGACAGATGCCTCAAACGCATCGACATGGGGGTGGGGGAAGGTTTTGCGAACCCACCTGTTATCCGTCATCGCCCCGAGGAAGAGCATGAGGAAGGCGACCAGCAGGTTGGCCGCGACAGCGACGGCGCTGATATAAGCCTGATCAAGGCCGAAGGCATTGCCGCAGGCAACCAGGTTGACCGTGCCGCCGACGTGGGCGCCGACTTCCATGGCGACGATGCCGCCGATATCCGGCGTGCCGCTGAAAATAAGGCCGGCAATACAGGCACCGACAATGGTACCCAGCGACGCGACGTGGAAAACGATGAACAGCTTGCCCGATTCCTTAATGATCTTCTTCAGGTCGCACTGGAACAGAAGAAGCGGAATGGACAACGGCAGGATGTATGTACTGACCGCTGTGTAAACCTCAGAGGACGACGGCAGCACACGGATGTTGACCAGAATCATGGTGCCAAAAATGGCCGTTATCGCGCTGCCCAGCTTGGCGCCCCACTTGGTCTTTTGCTCGCTCCATACGGAGAACGCGGCCAGGATGGCGACCATCATCCACATCAACCAGGTTTGATCACCCTTGATCAGGCTTGTCATAGTATCCCTCCACAATCAGATTTAACAACTTTTCTGCATATCCGGGCCGTTGTTATTGTACATTATAGCACTTGCTCACAAACAAAACATAATACTTCTTTTCGTTTCCCCTTACCGCATTTATCTATAATCGTTATTATTGTCAATATTTTTTCTTTATTTTCTGTTATTTTAACCATATGTTCATTTCCTTGATCGTTTTATCCAGCGTCCTGCCGCAAGTCCCGGAGTAAGCGTCTTTTTTTCCGTCCATCTCCCCTCCTTTCTTCCCCCAATCCCATCATTTTTTATCAATATTAACCCTTTCTTGACATTTTCCATTCGATTTTGTACAATTTATATAAATATAAATTCGTCAAGTTTTAAAGCATTTTCCGTTGTATATCGACGAGGAGGGACAGCCGTGAAAGTGGAACAGATTCGCCAGGCCATCGAGGTCTACAACACTGGATCAATCAACCGCGCCGCGCAAAGCCTTTACCTGGCCCAGTCCAGCCTCAGCTCTTCTCTCAAGGCACTGGAGCGCGAGCTGGGCCGGCCCATTTTCCTGCGTTCCCAGTCAGGTATCACCCTGACCCCCTTCGGCGTCGAGTTTATTTCCCACGGCAGGGAGATATTAAAGCATATGTCGGCCATCGAGCAATATGTCGCAAAAGATTGCGCAGAAGCCCTCAGCCTAAACGTCGCCGCCTTTTTCATGGGGTTTGCCAGCCGTCTTTTTGTACAGCTATGCGGTCGATACGACGGGGAGAGCTTCGCCCTGCATTATGCAGAAGACACTTGCAGCGCCATCCTTCAGGGCGTTTCCGGCGGCAAATATGAAATAGGCCTTGTCGCCATACAGGATGTCCATAGGCCCCAATGGCTGGAAATGATCCAATCTATGGGCCTGGAATACGCCCGCATCACCACGGAATCACCTTACGTCCTGTTCGGCCCGCGCTGCAGCTTGTGCAGGCTCGGCGCGCCAGAGATCACCCTTTCACAGCTAAACGGCCTGACCTTTGTCACCTTTCCGGAAAGCCTTCCTCTGCTTGCGTGCATCGGGGATGAGCTTTTCCGCCGTATCCGCCCCGGTAGCTCCGTCACCGTGTCCGACCGGAGCACGCAGCTCAACCTCTTATCGCAGACAGGCGGGTTTTCCATTGGTATTCACCGCGGCCGCACGCTGCGGCAAAGGGAAACCCACCCGGAAATCCGCCATCTCATTATTCGCGACGCTTACTTCCACCTGGAAATCGGGTTTGTCAAACGGCACGGGCAGCCCCTTTCCTTTTTGGCTCAGGAATACCTCCAATCGGTCAAAGCCCTGCTGCTCGACGAAAGGGCTCCGCTGTAAAGCCGCGCCTTCGCTTTCTGATGAAAAAAAGCCTGTGCCCCGGTAAAGCGGGCACAGGCTTTTTTATCCTCCCTTGGCGTCGGGTATCGCTACTTCCGGCATCAGCTCCCGGCAGATGATTTGCAGCATTTCCTCCAGCTTGGAACACTCCTCTGAAGAAAAACGCTTTGAGATGCGGTTCATAACTTCGACTACATAGGCGGCGCTGATGCTGTAATAATCAATATATTTCTGGGTGACCTCCAAGTGATATTCCCGTTGATCAATAGGGGACTGCACCTTATGTACATATCCCTTTTTCACCAGGCTGTTCACCTTATACGCCGCGTTGGGCTGCGAAATACGCATAAACGAAGCAAACTCGCCGATCGTCGGCCTTCCCAGCCCTTGGATGGTTTCCATACAAAAGGTCTCCACCGTCGTCAGACTGGCTTCCCTAGTCTGGAAACGACGGAAAATCTCCTGGTAAAAGTGTAGTTTAAATTTTGTGTATACATTGAAAAAGGCAGTTTCCAGCACGGCGGCATCCTCCCACGGGCCCTGCAGCTTTTGCAAACGCCGGCCTACCCACCCAAGCGTCCGGCAATTTTTGCGAGCAGCCGGCAGAGCAGATAGCCCAGATAAATGTCGAAAATAAGGGGCAGTAAATTCAGGCTTGTCGATGCGGTATCCATCCGAACGGTGAAAAAGGCAAGGGGAAAGCCGAAGCAAAAGACGTTTTGCGCAATCTCCTGCGTCAGCGGTATAAGCGCTGCGAGCAGCGACAGCACAAAAACAAGGGCTGCCGCGCCGCACAGGGCTGAAAGGCTTCCTTTTCTCATCAGGCCCATCCCCCAGTTGAAAAATGCGTCCCTGGCCGCCGTCACACGTCGCAATGCGGCAGGGAAGTCTCTTTCACTTTATCATATCGGGCGAAAAGGTTCAAGACCGGTCGGCAATGGCAAAGCTCACCTCAGCCGTGCACACGACCTCGCCGCTGACGCTGGCCTTGCACTGCCCGATGCCGACCGCACCGCGGGTCTGCGTGATGATACATTCCATTTCCAAAACGTCGCCGGGGACGACCTTCTTTTTAAACCGCGCCTGCCGCACCGCGCCGAACAGGGCGAGCTTCCCCTTATTTTCCGGCTGCGACAAAAGCGCCACCCCCCCTACCTGGGCCATAGCCTCCAGGATGAGCACGCCCGGCATGACGTGCTCCTGTGGGAAATGTCCACAGAAAAACTGCTCGTTGACGGAAACGCATTTGATGCCTTTAGCCCACTTTCCCGGTTCGTAATCGACAATGCGATCCACCAGGGCGAAGGGGAAGCGATGGGGCAGAATCTCCGCAATTTGGTTGGAATTGAGCTGCATAGGTCAGTCCTCCCACCTTTTCAGCAGAATAGTGCCGTTGTGTCCGCCAAAGCCGAGCGAATTAGACAGCGCATACCGGATGGACGCGCTGCGGCCCCGGCTAGGCACGACGTCGAGATCGCACGCAGGATCGGGCGTGCGGTAATTGATGGTCGCTGGGATATACCCATCGCGCAGGGACAATGCGGTGAAGATAGCCTCAACAGCGCCGGCGGCCCCCAGCATATGTCCCGTCATGGACTTTGTCGAACTTATGGCCAGCTTGTACGCATGCTCGCCGAACACCGCTTTTACCGCGGCTGTTTCCCCTGCGTCGTTGAGAGGGGTAGACGTGCCGTGTGCGTTGATATAGCCGACATCCTCTGGCGAAACGCCGGCGTCGTCCAGCGCGATCTTCATGGCTCTCGCTCCGCCAGAACCGTCCGGCCGGGGCGCCGTCATGTGGTAAGCGTCGCAGGTGGCGCCGTAGCCGACCACCTCCGCGTGAATTTGGGCCCCGCGCGCCTGGGCGTGCCCCAATTCCTCCAGCAGCAAAACGCCCGCCCCTTCGCCCAGGACAAAGCCACTGCGCTCGGCGTCAAAGGGGATGGACGCGCGGCAAGGGTCGTCGCTCTGGCACAGCGCTTTCATGGAAGTGAACCCGCCGATGGATAAGGGGGTGACGCAGGCTTCCGTGCCGCCACAGAGCATGGCGTCGGCATAGCCGTCGCGGATATAATGGAAGGCGTCGCCCACAGCGTTCGTCCCCCCTGCGCAGGCGGTGACCGGGCAGGTGCACATACCGCGGAAGCCGCAGTCGATGGCGATCATACCGGCCGCCATATTGCAGATGGCGGTGGGGATATAAAAGGGAGACACCCTATCCCAGCCGCGAGCCTGCCCCCTGTCATGCTCGCTTTCAGTAATGGAAAGCCCGCCGATGCCGCTGGAGACGATGACGCCGCAGCGTTCGGCCTCCATCTCTTCCGCCTTAAAGCCGGCGTCGTCCATGGCTTCGCGGGCGGCGACGACGGCAAGCTGTGTGAAACGGCCCATCCGTTTGGCGTCCGGCTTTCCCAGATGCTCTTCAGGGACAAAGCCCTTGACCTCTGCGGCCAGCTTGACCTTGTTTTCGGCAGGGTCAAACTGGGTGATGGGACCGATGCCGCATCGGCCGTCGCGGACGGCCTGCCAGCTCTGCACGGCCGTCAGGCCCAGCGGCGTAACCGCCCCCATTCCGGTGATGACAACTCGTCTTTTGCTCATGCTTTTCCTCCTACATCGCCATGCCGCCGTCAACGGCAAGCACCTGCCCGGTGATATAGCCGGACTGCTCGCCGGCCAGGAAGGCGACCGCTCTGGCTACATCCTCCGCGCTGCCCAGCCGGGCCATGGGGATGGCGGCCATCGTCGCTGCTTTGGCCGCTTCCGGCATGGCGGCGGTCATGTCTGTTTCAATAAAACCGGGGGCTACGGCGTTTACGGTGATGCCGCGTGTAGCCAATTCCTTGGCCATGGATTTGGTCAGGCCGATGACGCCTGCCTTGCTGGCCGCGTAATTGGCCTGCCCCGCATTGCCCCGCAGCCCAACAACGCTGCTTAGGTTGACGATGCGGCCGTACTTCTGCTTCATCATGCCGCGCGCCGCCGCCTTCATACACAAAAAAGCCCCTTTGAGGTTGGTGTCCATCACCTGGTCAAAGTCCTCTTCCTTCATCAGCATCATCAGGTTATCCCGGGTGATGCCTGCGTTGTTGACCAAAATATGAACCGCTCCAAACGTGTTTACCGCCGTCTCCATCAGATCCTTGACCTGGCCGGCGTCGGCCACGTCGCACCGCACGGCCAAGGTCGCCGCCCCAAGCTCCTCACAGCGCGCCGCCGTCTCCTGCGCAGCCGCTTCGTTGCCGGCGTAGCAGAGCACTACATTGGCCCCGCCGCGGGCCAGCTCCAGGCAGACAGCCCGGCCGATGCCCCGGCTGCCGCCGGTGACAACGGCGGTCTTTCCAGCAAAGCTCATTTTTCATCCTCCTTCTCCGTCCGACGGAGATTATCCGCCAGCGCCTGCACATCGGCCGCCGTTTCCGCGGCGTAAACCGGCATACCCGGCGCCGTTTTTTTCACAAAGCCGCTCAGTACTTTTCCCGGCCCGATTTCCACAAGGGCATCCATCCCCATGGCGGCCATTTTTCGAATGGAAGCCTCCATATGGACGCTGCTCTGCACCTGCCGGACCAGCAAAGCCGGGATGGTATCCCCCTTTCCCGCCACATCGCCCAAGCAGTTGAACAGCACTGGAATACGGGGTTCGGCAAACTCCATCCCCGCGAAATATTGTCGTAGCGCTTCGCCGGCCGGGGCCATGAGCGGCGTATGGAAGGGGCCGCTCACCTTGAGCGGTAGGCAGCGTCTCGCCCCCCTTTCCAGAGCCAGCGCCGCAGCTTTTTCCACGGCGGCCTGCTCGCCCCCAATGACGATCTGCCCGGGGCAGTTGAGGTTCGCGATGGCCGCGCAGCCAAGATCCGATGCCTCGTCGCAGGCCGCCTGCAGACTCTCGCGATCCAGGTTGAGCACCGCTATCATAGCGCTGGCCCGTCCAGCCGCCGCTTCCTCCATCGCGCGGCCGCGGAAAGCTACGAGCTTGACCGCTGTGCGGGCGTCAAACACCCCGGCGGCGTGCAAGGCGGAATACTCCCCCAGTGAAAGGCCGGCTGCCGCAGACGGGACGATGCCATTTTCCGCAAGCAGCGCCGTCAGTCCAGCGGCAAAAGCCACCATACAGGGTTGTGTATAGCGCGTCTGGTGAATCAGTCCCCGGCTGTCACGGAACGACACTTCCTTCAGATCAAAATCCACCTCTCCTGCCGCCTGATCCACTACGCGGCGGAAAGCGGGAAACGCATCGTACAAATCCTCCCCCATGCCGGGGTGCTGACTGCCCTGCCCAGCATATAAAAAGCCCAGCTTCACCCTATTATCCTCCTATCTGCGACGGCAGCATCCGCCTTATTTGCCGGGAAAAGCGCGTATGCTACTGCCATTGCCCGCACGTCCCTTCCAGCACGGCCTTCGCGCCTGCGTACATTTCCTCAAAGATCCTGCGCACCGGCTTGATTTCGTGCAGCATCCCGGCCACCTGCCCGCTCATGACGCTGCCGTTTTCCACGTCCCCCTCCAGCACAGCCCGGCGCAGCGCGCCCAAGGTAATCTGCTCCAGCTGCTCCAGGGTGGCCCCTTCCTTTTCCAGATTCAGATACCGCCGCGACATTTTATTTTTGAGTACGCGCACAGGACCGCCGACCGAACGGCCGGTGACCACGGTGTCGGAATCCTTTGCCTTGAGCAGGGCCTGCTTGTAATTTTCATGGATGGGACATTCCTCGCTGACTAGCAGGCAGGTGCCCATCTGGATGCCGCAGGCGCCCAGAGCAAAGGCGGCTGCCGCCTGCCTGCCGTCGGCAATGCCACCGGCTGCAACGACGGGAAGATCCACCGCGTCGACGACCTGAGGGACAAGCGCCATGGTCGTCATTTCACCGACATGGCCGCCCGACTCGGTGCCCTCGGCGATGATGGCGTCGACCCCCAGTCCGGCCAGCCTTCTGGCCAGGACAGTGGCGGCCACGACCGGTAGCACTTTAATCCCGGCCTCCTTCCAGGCCGGGATATGCTTGCCGGGGTTGCCCGCGCCGGTGGTGACGACGCGCACTCCTTCTTCTACAACGACGCGGGCGATATCGTCCGCGTGCGGGCTCATCAGCATGATATTGACGCCGAAAGGCTTGTCAGTCAGCGCTTTGGCGCGGCGGATTTCCTGCCGAACCCGTTCTCCATCCCAGCCGCCGGCAGCGATGACACCCAGCGCCCCGGCGTTGGAGCAGGCGGCGGCAAAAGCTCCGTCGGCGATGTTGGCCATTCCGCCCTGGATAAAGGGGAATTCCGTCCCCAGGATTTCATTTAATTTTTTCATAACGCTTTCTCCTCGGGTCACTCGAATTGTACATAAGCGCCGCCCCAGGTCAGGCCGCCGCCGAAGCCGACAATCAGCACCCGGCTGCCGCTGCCCACCTTTCCCTGTTCATGCAGATCGCTCAGGACCAGGGGGATGCTGGCAGCGGATGTGTTGCCGTATTCCCCGATGTTTTTATAGTACTTTTCCAGCGGGATATGGTATCTGCGCACCACAAGGTCGATGATGCGCGCATTGGCTTGATGAAAGACAAAAAAGTCGACGTCATCCATCGTTTTTCCGTTTTTCTCCAGCACCTGCTCAATACACCAGGGCACCGCTTCAATGGCGAACTTGAACACCTTTTGCCCTTCCATATAAACAAGGCTGGGCGCGCCCGACGCCGTGCCCGGTATGCGCAGCATTTCGTCCGTGCCGTGGCAGCCCAGCACCGCGCCGATGGAGGGCCATCCCTCCCGACATTCCACCACGACGCCGGCGGCGCCGTCGCCGAACAGGATACAGGTTCCCCTGTCCTCCCAGTTGGTCACGCGGGTAAGCTCTTCAGCGCCGATGACCAGACCATACCTGCGCGGCGATGCGTTGAGCAGACATTCCATGGTGTGCAGAGCGTAGAGGAAGCCGGTACAGGCGGCGTTTAAATCAAAGCAGGGAATGTCGTGGGGCAGGTCCAGCTCCCGCTGCAGCCAGCAGGCGGCGGAGGGCACCAGGGTATCCGGCGTCAGCGTTGCAACGATACAGGCGCCGATCTGGTCGGCCGTGACACCGGCGTTTTCCAGCGCCCGGCGGGCGGCCTGGACCGTCATGCCGGTGATGCTTTCCCCTTCCGAAATGTGGTGGCGGCGCTGGATGCCCGTGCGGGTTGTAATCCACTCGTCGCTGGTTTCGACAATCTTCTCCATATCGGCGTTGGTGACAACGCGCTGCGGGACGCACCGGCCGGTGCCTTTGATTCTGATTCCGTTCATACGTCCTCCTTCTGCACCCCGTTTCCTATCTTCCTGAACCTGTCGTATCTTTCCGCGGCCAGCGCGCCGCCGCTCTTTCTGGACAATTCAGCCAGATGACGGCACAGGGCCTGATCCGCCTGCTGTATGGCGATGGCCGGCGCCAGGTGTGCGCCGCCCTGTGGTTCCATCAAAATCTCGTCGATAACGCCCAGCTGCAGCAGATCCTGAGCGGTCATTTTCATCAGCTCGCAGGCTTCGGCGCTGCGGGAAGCGTCCTTCCACAGGATGCTGGCAAAGCCTTCCGGAGACAAAATGGCATAAACGGCGTTCTCCAGCATGAGTACCCGGTTGGCTACAGCCAGCGCCAACGCGCCGCCGCTGTTGCCCTCGCCCGTGACTATGGTGACGACGGGCACGGTCAGCCGGCTCATTTCATACAGGCTGCGGGCAATGGCCTCACCCTGCCCGCGTTCTTCCGCCTGCAGGCCGGGATAGGCGCCGGAGGTGTCGACAAAGGTTATGATGGGCCGGCGGAATTTTTCCGCCTGACGCATCAGGCGCAGCGCTTTGCGGTAGCCCTCCGGCCCCGGCATGCCGAAGTTAAAGCGAACGTTTTCTTCAAGCGTCCTTCCCTTGCGGGTACCGACGACGGTGACGGGCACGCCGTGGAAAAGCGCCACGCCGCCCAGTATGGCCGGGTCCTCGCGGCAGAGACGGTCGCCGCGCATCTCAAAAAAGTCGGTGAACAGCCCTTCAATATAATCGGCGATGCCGGGGCGCTGGGGGTGCCGGGCTATGGACACCCGCTCGGCGGCGGTCAGGGAATGGTTCATGGCCGTCCTCCTTTCGCGTGTAGACGCAGCAGCTGTGCAAGAGCGGCTTTCATCTGCCCGCGCGGCACCACCGCGTCGACAAAGCCGTGCTCCATCTGGAACTCCGCACGCTGAAAGCCGTCGGGCAGCTTTTCTCCGATGGTCTGCTCGATGACCCTAGGTCCGGCGAAGCCGATGAGAGCCCCCGGCTCGGCCAAGACGACGTCCCCCAGAGACGCAAAGCTGGCGGTGACGCCGCCCGTCGTGGGGTCGGTCAGCACGGAAACGTACAGCAGGCCCTTTTGGGCAAGGCGGGCCAGCGCGGCGCTGGTTTTTGCCATCTGCATCAGGGACAAAATCCCCTCCTGCATCCGCGCGCCCCCGCTTGCGGCAAAAAGGACGAGAGGCAGCCTGGTTCGCATGGCGTATTCAATAGCGCGCGTAAGCTTTTCTCCGACGGCGGCGCTCATGCTGCCCATCATAAAACGGCTGTCCAGTACGCCGACGACGCAGCGGAAGCCGCCGATGGCTCCCGTCGCCGTAACGACGGCTTCCGTAAGCCCGGTTTTGCGCTGAGCCTGGGCCAGCTTGGCCGTATATCCCGGAAAGGACAGGGGATCGGCCGATGGGTACCGTGCGTTAAGCTCGCGGAAGGTGCCGGGATCCAGTACAATGCTGAGCCTGTAATAGGCCCCGATGGGGAAGTGATACCCACACCGGGGGCATACGCCGAAGCCCCCCGCCACTTCCCTGCGGTGACTTTCCGCCCCGCAGGACGGACAGAGGACCAGCCGGTCAGCCGGGATATAATTGTCCCGCAGGGCCTTCATGTTTAAAAGCCGTGTGCGGCGCTGGGAAAAAATATTGTTCATACACGCTCCTCCTGTGCGCTCAGACGACGGCTGAAGTCGAGCAGCTGCGGCAGGCACTCATCCAGAAAGGCGGTAGTGCAGCTGCCCCGCAGAAAAATGGGGTGGTACAGAATCTGATAGCTCAGCTCCGCGTTTGTGGGAAAGCCTTCCAGCGTGAATTCCTCCAGGCAGCGCCGCATTTTCCGTATGGCTTCCAGACGGGTCGGGGCATGCACCATCAGCTTGGCGGCCAGGGAGTCATAATAGGGCGGCAGGGTATAGCCGCTGTACAGGCAGGAATCGACCCGCACCCCTGCGCCGCCCGGGAAATGGAGGAACTTCACAACGCCGGGACTGGGACGGAAGTCGGCCGCCGGGTCCTCGGCGTTGATACGGCACTCCAGGGCGTAGCCCCGAAGACAGACATCGTCCTGCGTCATGTCCAGGGCCAGGCCGGAAGCGATGCGCAGCTGCTGCCGCACCAGATCGACGCCGGTGACTAGCTCAGTGATGCCGTGTTCGACCTGTATGCGGGTGTTCATCTCCATAAAATAAAAGTGCTTCATATCGCCGTCCAGCAGGAACTCCACCGTTCCCGCCCCCTCGTATCCTACGGCGCGGGCTGCCCGGACAGCGGCTTCCCCCATCCTAGCGCGCAGCTCGGGCGTCAGGCAGTAGGCGGGGGCTTCTTCTATCAGCTTTTGGTTGCGGCGCTGGACAGAGCAGTCACGATCCCCCAGGTGGATGACGCTGCCATAACGGTCGGCAAGGATTTGAAACTCAATATGGCGGGGCCTTTGGATCAGCTTTTCCAAATACATTTCGTCGTTCCCAAAGCATGCGCGCGCTTCCGCTCGTGCCGCTTCATAGGCGGCGGGCAGATCGGCGGCGCTGTCGCAGCGGCGGATTCCCCGCCCGCCGCCTCCAGCGCTGGCTTTGAGCAGCACGGGATACCCAACCTTTTCCGCCGCGGCCAGGGCCGACGCAGAATCGGCTACCGGACCATCCGAGCCAGGGGTCACCGGCACGCCGGCGGCGCGCATGATATCCCGCGCCGCCGCTTTCGAGCCCGCCTTGCGGATGGCGTCTCCCGACGGGCCGATGAATGTGATACCCGCCGCAGCGCAGGCGTCGGCAAATGCGGCGTTTTCTGATAGAAAGCCATAGCCGGGGTGGATGCCGTCGCAGCCGGTCGCCTGGGCCACGGTCAGCAAAGCGGCCTGGTTTAAATAACTATCGGCCGCCGGAGCGGGGCCGATGCAGACCGCCTGCGTAGCCAGCTGAACGTGAATGGCTTCCCTGTCCGCTTCGGAAAAGACGGCTACCGTTTCCAGCTTGAGCTCCCGGCAGGCGCGCAAAATTCGCAGGGCAATTTCCCCACGGTTTGCGATCAGTATTCGCTTCAGCATGGCCGATACTGGAACAGCGGCTCGCCGAAGGCGGCCAGGTCTCCGTTATTTTTCAAAACCCCTTCAATGATGCAGTCGCAGGGAGCAGGCACCTCGCTCATCATTTTCATGGCCTCCAGCAGGCAGACGGTCTGACCCTTTTTAACCCGCTGCCCGACAGTGACGTAAGGCGGCTGATCAGGGGCCGGCGCGGCGTAATAAACCCCCGTCAGCGGGGCGGTCACGGCGGGAGCATCC
>CAJMOV010000003.1 GCA_905215125.1 uncultured bacterium
CTCCGCGCAGGCCGGCCAAGCTCCGCACAGCGTCGGCCGGCGCGGCCGTGCCGGTCTCAAAATACACTCGCTCGCCCAACGCGGAAAGAAGGGCCAGCGCCCCTTTCTGGGCAACGCGGCGGATGAGCCGCCGCCCGCTGTACAGCAAAAGCAGCCCCAGCAGCAGCCCGCCTGCCAGCAGCAGCGTCGGCTCGGCAAATCCCGCCGCATCTGCAGCCATGGCAACCGACGAGACGATCCGGCGCATCAGCAGGCCGAGCAGGGCCGTCAGCCCGCCCCCCAGCAGGGACCAAAGCAGCAGCAAGCAGCCCTCAAACGGGCTGACGCCGCTCAACAGCCGGCGCAGCAGGCCGGCTGTCGTCACCTTTCGGCCGGGCAGGGCGGTGGAAACGGTGTAGGCATCCCGGTAAAAATAGCCGCAGTTCCGGGCCGTGACGACGGTGCGCCGGCGCTCGCCGCCTTCGACAAAGCAAATACGCCCCCGCCAGTCGGGAAAGATGGCGCAGGCCGCGCCGTCCCTGCTGCGCGCCAGGATGGGGGCGGCCGCCGTTTGATACCAGCTGCCCTCCAGCGTAATGGGCGAAAAAATCAGCTCGGTCCGCTCGTTGAGATAGGCGACTTTCTGCTCAAACCCGGTTATTTCCGGCGGAAAGCGCATCGCCCTCAGGCCAAAGCGCTGCAGCAGCTGCTCCAGCCCGTCGGCTCCGGCGGTCGTGTGCTCATGCTTTTCCGGCAAGGGCGCTCACCTCCCAGTCAATAAACTCCGCCCGCTCGTTCAGGGTCACCCTGCCATTTTCCAGCCGGCAAACAGCGTCGGCCCTGCGGGCGATATCTTCTGCTTTTGTCACCAAGGCCGCCCCGATGCCCCGGCGGCGCAGCGCATACAGCAGGCCGGCTTCCGTTTCAGGGTCGAGCCGGCGCGTAACATCGTCGCCGACCAGGAAGGCGGCGCCACGCGCAAAGGCGCAGGCGAACTCCAGCAAAACGCGCTCGCCGTCCGACAGGGTGGAAGCCGGCGTGTCATATCCATCGCGCCGCAGGAGGATGCTGTCATGCAGCAGCGCGTCGGACGCCGCTTCAACGATGTCATAATCCGTGATGGCGCCGCATCCGGCTGCGATATTTTCACGCACCGTGCCCGACGGCAGGGGTATGCCCTGCCCCAGCAGACAGATGCTTTCATACACCGTATCCTCGTCCAAATCGCGCGCGCTGGCCCGGCCGATGTATACTTCCCCCTGCGCCGGCGCTTTGATGCCGGCCATAACCTGCGCCAGTGCGGCGCTGTTGCAGCTTTCGTCGACCAATATGGCCAGCACTTCGCCGCGGCGCACGCGTACTGTGACGCCGCGTAGCCCCGCGTCCGCTTCGCCGCTTGGCTGCATCGACACGTTTTGCAGCGTCAGGCTGTCCGGATTGCCCACAGGGGTCTCCTGCGCCGGAGCAGTGTGCCTTTCCGGCCGCAGCAGGATACGCCAGCTTTCCAAAACGCCGCGTAGCGTCATATTCTGCTCTGCATAAGCGGGCAGCGCCGCCATGCAAAGGGCAGTGACGGCCGCCAGCCACAGGCATCCTGCCATGGCAGGCAGGCCAATAGCCCCATGCAGCACCCGCAGCACACAGATGCAGAAAACGGCAAAGATCTCTGCCGCCGCAAAAACGTACCAGAGCATAGTCTGCCGCTCGCCGCTGATACGTCGGGCCTGGCCGCCTGCGGCGGACATCCAGCCGTCAAACCGGCTTCGGGTCTGTCCTGTCAGACGGATTTCTCCGCTGCGCGTCAAGTCCCCCGCCGACTGAAGCCCGGCGGCAAGCCGGTCGTGCTCTGCCCGCATACAATCGCTGTATACGCTTTCTCTCCCGGCCAGCGTCACGGCTGCGAACAGCGCCGACGCCGCAGCCGCGGCCAGGGCGGCAAACGGCTCCTGTATGCCTATGGCAATCAGGCATATACCCGCCGTACAAAGCTGAAGCGCGCAGCGGGCCGACTGTACGATGGCGGCCGGCATTGTGCCGCAGCCCTCACAGGCAAAGGCCAGATGAATGCCCGGCAGCCTTTTGAAAAACAGGGGGCCTTTTTCCCCCAGCGCAGCGGCGCAGCTGCGAGACGCCTGGCTGCGAAGCGTCCGTTCGCACCGGCGGAAAATCCACATTTCAAGCAGAGCCCCTGCCGCAAGCAGAAGCGCTGCGGCAGCGGCCATCAATCCCAGTCGGCCGCCACTGGCAGACGACGCCAGCCTGTCGGCAAAGATGCGCAGCAGGACGGCTATGGCCACACAGCAGCCGCTGATAAAAAGCTGCGACGCAGCCAGCGCCCAGCCGGCCTGCGGCAGCAGGGCAAACAGCCCGCGTACAGACGCGCGCTCCCCTTCCGCTTCCTGCCCTGCTTCGCCGGCGAAGCAGAGGGCGACGCCGGTAAACCCCTTTTCAAAGTCCCTGATGCGCATGACCTGCCGGCCCTCTGCCGGTGAAAGGAGATAAACCCGTCCCCCGCGCACCCCGGTGACGACGACAAAGGAGTGAAACCTCCAGTGGGCGATAAGGGGGAATGGGGCGGATCGCAGCTCCTGCGCCGTCATGCGGTAGCCTTCGGCATACAGGCCGCGGGCATGGGCAGCCTTTATCACGTCTGCCGCTGTGCGCAACGGCTCTTCGGCCAAATCCCACGGGCCGGACGGGCGGCCGTGATAGGTCAAAATCATGGCGAGGGCGGCCGCGGCGTTTTCCTCGGGGCCTGATTGCAGGATAAGCTCAACCTGCTTTATACGCCGGCTCCTGTTCACTGGCGGCCCCTCCCCATCCACGACGTCAGACGCTCCCAGGGCGTCGTCTCGCTGACGACCACTTCCATCGAGCACAGGGTGCTGAAGTCAACGGCAAGGCTGCCGCCGTCGGCGCGGGTCCAGCTGAGGCTTTCGCCTTCGGCTCCGGCCAGCAACGTCACCCTCACCTCGATGATGTTCCCTTCCTGCGGGATGCTCTCGCTGGAGTAAAAGCGGCCCAGATCCTCGCTGATATCGGTCAGGCTGATGGGATAGGTCGAAATATCGCTGACCAGCCCCTGTATATACTGATACTGCTCGCCCGACGTAAACTGCGGATAAGCGCGCACCGTCATCCCCTTGCTGATAGACTGCGCCACGGCGACGGGTACATAAGCGCGGATTTCCACATCGTTGGAATACACATCAGAGCTGGTGATGCCGGCGATTTGCTCTCCGGCCTGGACGCTCTGCCCCTTCTGTACCAGGTCGACAACCCGGCCGGACACCGGCGTATAAATCATCGACTGCGCCTGGTACTGCTCATACAAAGCGTCCAGCTCCTCCTGCGGCGCGCCTGCGGCATGCGCCTGCTCAATGGCGGCGTAAACGTCAAGCTGCGGGATGATGGCAATGAGATCGCCCGCCTGCACCATGTCGCCCACCTCTACCTGGAGATAGGAAACCAGGCCGTCCTGCCGGCATCTCAGCTGCTCAATGCCGTGCTGTGGAAAGACGATGCCGGAGATGTCAACCGTCGTGGTCACCGTGCCGGTAAAGCACCAGACAAGCGCGCCCAGAACGGCGATGAGCAGCACTGCGGCCGCCAAAGCGGTGACCGGCGGCAAGACCCCTCGCCCCCCGGGCTGTCCCCGGGCTGCATCCTCTTCCCCCGGGCAGCGGGTAAAAATGTCCTCCATATTCATGCCCATCACTCCTCAACAAAGCTGAAAGCGCCGTCCTGCGACACCATGACGCGGGGCGTGCGGCCCGTCAGCTTACCCTGCGCGTCAAAGGTAATGGTCCCGCTGACGCCGGTATAGCCGCCGTCCTGCCGCAGCGCCGCGGCGATATCGCTTGGGTCGGTGCTGCCAATGCGCACGGCGGTGTCCGCTACCATGCGCACCGAATCGTAAAGCTGCACCGCCCACTGCGTCGCCTCAGACCCAAACCTTTCTTCGTAGCGCTGATAAAAGCTATCAACCGCGGCGCTCGGTTCAATGGGCACCGGACCTGCGATGTAAATATTGTCGCTGACGTCGGCATTGGCCAGCAAATCGTCGGTATAGTCAAAGGAAAAGTCGCCCAGGATGTTCATATCCGGGTTCATTGTCCGCACCTGCTTTAAGATATCAAAGGCATAGTAAGCATCGTACTGGCAGACGAAAAGGGTGTCGACGTCCAGCTGCTCCCAGCGCTCCAGCGCGGCGTCCAGCTCAGACTGCAGGTCGGTGGAAAGGCTGATCTCGACAACCTCCAGCCCCCTGTACTGCGCACCGCGCAGAAAGGCGCGGACCATGCTGCGCTCATAGCTGGTGTCGCTGTGGTAGACGGCGACACGACGCATGTCGGGCCGCGACGCGGCGTAGGACGCGATGGCAGTGCCCAGATCCTGTTCGCCGAAGCAGTTGCGGAAAACGTCGGTATATCCGTTTTCAAACAGGCTGTCGGATGAGCTGTAATAGGTGATCAGCAGCTTGCCGGCAGAATCGAGCACGTCTGCCGTCACATCGAGCAGGTTGAGCGACGAGGTACCGATTACCGCCGTAATATCCGGGTCTGCGGCAATGTCGTTGACAATGCTGATGCCCTGCTGAAAAATGGCGCCGTCATTGTAAAACTCATAGCTGATTTCGTATCCCCTATCGCTGTACAAGGCGTTCAAATCCTCAATCGCCATGGTGATGCCATTGAGGTAGCTGTCGTCCGAATCAAAGACGAGGTTGCTGTCCATGATGGCGATTTTGATGGCTTTGCTTTCGCCGCCCGCCGCTGCCTGTGATGCGCCGCAGCCCGCCGGCGCCAATGCCAAAGCAAAAGTCAGCAGGCCCAAAATCAATCGTTTCAACTTTTTTCTCCTCACACATTGAAAATTTTGCGTGCAGCGTCTATAATCAAACCAAAGGAGGGATTACCATGGCGCTGCCCGACAGCGAAATCAATACCGTATTGGATCTTTTTAACCAGAAATGTCTGGAAGACCCCGATTTTGCCAGGCTGGCGGAGGAAAACCCCATTGCAGCCTTTGACACCGTCGCCCGCGCGCACGAGGCGGCGCTGGCCGCCGAGCAGGAAGGGCGCGGGTTCCCTCTCCCCGTCCCCGGCCGCAGGCTGTCGACCGACCAGCTTGCGCGGGTGCAGCTTCCTTCATGACCTTCCGCCCTGTGCGGCGCCGCCCAAAGCGGCGCCGTTTTTACATATCCAGGTTGCTGAAGCTGAGATTTTCATACATCCGCTGCATACTGGCATTTGTATCTGTCGCACCATCAAAGCCGCCCTTGCTGATGGCAAACAAGATATCTGCCATCTCGACGTTACCTGCTTCAATGATGGAATAGACCGCCGCATATTGCTCAGCCGCCTCGTTGACTCCACGGGTGACTTTTGCCGCCTCTCCCGATGCGCCGGCCGCCGCCCTCAGCGCGGACACATCCAGATAGGGCAGGCTGGTCATCTGGCTGATGGCCGCTTTGCAGACGCTCTGTTTATTGCCGGCATCATTTGCAGCCTTTCCGGAATCTCCGGCATCGCTCAGTCCCCCAAAGATACCTCTCAGGCTGCCTATTGCACCCAGAAGGCTACCAACCGCACCCAGAATCGGGCCAACCGGCCCCAGGTCAGCCGCTTTTAAAGAGGAAGCAATCAGCTTGGTGATATCTCCCGCCATGCCAATGGAACCAAAGGCGACATCGGCGGCTAAATCCTTGGCTGCTTCCCTGCTGTGGTTGATGCTGATATCCAGGGCAAGCATGGCATCCAAAAGGCTTTTCTGCTTGGTCTCCAGCGCCGGCTCTAAATTGGGCTCTTTGGCTTCCTGGACTGCCGCCGTCATCGTCGACTGGTTCCCCTTCGCCTTCTCCCCTTTTGCTATACTCTTAGCTCTCATGCCCGCCACCATAATCTTTGTTTGGCGGGACTGCAGTGGCGTGCCGCTAGGCGGCAGCGTCCGGATCAGCTGGGCGCCCATCGTGTCCAGGCTGCGTTTGGCAGCCTCCTCCTGCTTCTTTTGCTGCCTGCGCTTTTGGTCGCTGCTGGCCAGCCCCAGCGCGTCGCCCGCTGTCCCCAGCACGTTGCCGGTGACATCCAGGGCGCTCTGCGTCGTGTCGTCGTCCTTCAGCCCCGCGCCCGCGCTGCCAATACCCGCCAGGCTTCCCAATGTGGACAGGCTCTTTCCAGCAGCGTCCATACGGTTGAGGTGATCGGCGGCCTGATCGAATTTATTCATCCCCAGTGCCTTCATTTTTTCATTGCGTTTCGATTCCTTCTGGTGCAGCTGTGCTATGCTTAGACCCGTGTCAATAGTGCCTGTAATGGCCCCGGCCGAGCCGGTGACTACGCTTGTGATGCCGGCCCTCTTGCTGAAATCCGCGTTGTCCTCTTCGCTGCGGTATTCACCCGCTATGTCTGCCGCATCACCCGTAAGGTCGCCGCCAATACCGGCAATTCCAGTCACAGACGAGGCCGCGTCGTTGATCCGCTTAGCTTTTTGCAGCCCCGATTCCTGCACTGCGGAGACACCGGCCGAAGCGTCATTAAGCTTCTGGTCAAAGCTATCTTTGTCGGCGTAATTGAGCTTAACGTTGCGCAGCGTCACGACTCCTTTAATAAACTGGTCGAAAAAGCTGCTTTTGACCATCTTTTTCACCGGTTCGGACATTTCCACCTTTTCACTGTTAACAGCCGGCTGATTATCCATCTCTGTGGCGAGGTTGTTGATAAGTGTCAGGACGGCGTCAACATCGTCTTTTCTGCTCTCACACTGCTCTTTGGCCTCGTTTACCCTTCCTCTTTGAATTTTGAGCATTGCGTAAAACCCGTCTGCGTTGAGACGGTCTTCAAAGCTGCCCTCCTGGTTTGTCGCGGTCTGTCCTCTGTTCTCCGGCTCAAACTCGTAAACGGCGTAGTCTTCCATATATTGATCCAGCTGCCGGACGAAGGCGGCGGCGGCGTTGGCGATGGATTCGCGGTCGTTCATCTTTTCCTTGCTCGCGTTCAGCTCCTCGCGGGAAAAGCTGTCGTACGATGCCCCTGCGTAGCGGATGCTCATTTTGGCCTGGTCGGCCAGCAGGGCGTCTTTTGCCCCGACGATGCTGTCTGCGCCGGCAAGGATCTCTTCCTTCTGCTTATCGTAATGTGCTTTGCGCCCTTTCTCGTCTAACGATTCGTCCGGCGCTGTGTTTTCAAAGGTCGGCTGCTCAAACACACGGTGCAGGCCTTGCTGACCGGCGGCGACATGGGCCAGCTCGTGCGCGATGAGATGCTGGCCCTCCTGCGATTCGGGATCATAGGCTCCGCTGCGGAAATACATGTCCTGCCCGCGGGTAAAGGCCCGGGCCGAAAGCCCGCGGCTGGCGCGATCGGCGCCGGCGTCGGTATGTACCCTCACGCCGTCAAAGCTGGCGCCGAAGGCGCCCTCCATTGACCGCTGGAGGGTTTCGGGCATGGCGCTTCCGGCTCCCATCAGGTCGCCCGACGGGATACTGACGTCGCCCCCGGCCGCGCCCGGCCCGCCGTCGGCCGAACGGAAAATTCCCCCGTCCATGCCCATGACCTGGTCGGCCATGCGCTCGGCGCTGCGTTCCGACGGGTCGTTGACGCCCGACACATGATAGCGCGTCATGCCGCTTTCCTGTTCAGGGGCGCGGAAAATGCTTTTGCCCGCGTCGTTTTTTAAGGCTCTGCCTTGTTCAAACATGGCATATTTCCTCTCTTTCCTCAGCTGTTACCCCGGCTGCCGGACAGTGCTTCCGCGGCACTCAATCTCCCCGCGGCGATTTCGCCGCCCAGGCGGGCATACGCGCCGGCCTGCCGGACAAAGGCGACGAGGGCGCTTTGAAAATGCTCGGCGGGAAGTGGCTGTTCAGGGTCAAGCGTCAGCGTATACTTCATGCACAGGCACCCGCTGAACAGCAGCAGGCTGCCCACGATGAACTGCTCATTGCAGCCGCGGACAAAATCTGCCAGCTCGCCCTGCCTGTCGGGCGCGGGAGCGGTCAGTTGCAAATACAGCTGTACAAATGCCGTCGAAAGCTCGTCCACATGGCTGGGGATGACGTTGCAGGCAATTTCCCACCGGCTGCCGTCAGGACCCTTCAGCGCGCCAATAAGCCCGGTGGGAATTCCGCCGGTCTGCTCCGGCTCAAGCCGTGTCAGCTTCAGCTCCAGCGGGGCAATAGCCGCTTCAATTTCGTCAAGCAAGCCCTTACTGTATTCCAAAGATTGCGTGTCCATTTTGTCGCTCTCCTTTCGCATATGGCCCGGTTATTTAAGCAGATAGCTGTACTCTCCATAATCTTCCCTGCGCATGATTTTGCCCTGCTTCGCCATCTCGAAACGGACGGCCCGGACGATGTGCCGCATGGCGACGGCCTCGCCGCCCCGCGCCGCCATGAAAGCGGCCGCCACAGCGATATTTTTGATGCTGCCGCCGCTGATTTCAAGCTGACGCGACAGATAGGCAAAGTCGATGTCGCCGTCCAGCGGCGTCTCGGGCGGGAAAATACCCTTCCAGATGCTTTTGCGCGCCGCCGCGTCGGGCAGGGAAAAGTGGATGACATAGCTGATGCGGCGGAAAAAGGCGCTGTCGATATTTTCCTTGTAATTGGTCGTCATGACGGTGATGCCGTCGTACTCCTCCATTTTCTGAAGCAGATAGGCCGTCTCCAGGTTGGCATTTTTATCATGGGAATCCTTAACCTCGGTGCGTTTGCCCAAAATGGCGTCGGTCTCGTCAAAAAAGAGGATGACATTGGACTTTTTCGCTTCGGCAAAGACTTCGTTCAGGTTCTTCTCCGTCTCCCCGATATATTTGGACACGACCTGAGACAGGTCGACCTTATACATTTCTATCCCCAAATCGTTTGCCACCACCTGGGCCGCCATGGTCTTGCCCGTGCCGGGCGGGCCGGCGAACAGCATGCTGACCCCCTTGCCGTAGGCCAGGCGGCGGTCAAAGCCCCACCGGTCATAGACAATGTGCTTGTAGCGCACCTGATCGCAGGCGCAGCGCAGCATCTCCTTTTCCGTTTCGCCGAGCACCAGCTGATCCCAGGTGTGGCGGGCGTAAATCAGGGTGGCGTGCTCGCCCAGCCTGTGAGACACCTGACGGTAAGCGGCGTCGGCCAGACGGCGGCGATCAAGCGGGCCGTCAAGCAGCGCCATGCCGGCGGCCGACTGTGCGGCGGCGGCGATCTGCGCAGGGGTAAAGGAAAACTTGTTTGCAAGCTCGGACGGCTCGACGGCCTCGGCCAGCGGCAGCCCGTCAAGCTCGCGCCGCCAAAGCGCGGCGCTTTCCGCCCTGTCGGGCAGGGGAACGGCCACGTCAAGCCAGCGGCGGCCTTCGGCCAGCGGCGCCGTGACGGCGTCCTCCCCCATCAGGACAAAGACGACGCCGGAAAAGCGCCCCGCGGCGTCGAGCACGCTTTTGGCCGTCTCCGGCTCTTCCATCAATACGTCGGGCTGGCGCAGGACGAGCACTCCCTGATCGAGCAGTGTCTCCCGCCCCGCGGTGTACAGCGATGCGAAAAAGTCCTCACGCCGCGCGCCCGACGCTGTGCGGCAGTCGAAAATAACAGCCGGTACACCCAAGATTTCAGCCGTGCGGCAGGCGCAGGTAGCGCGCCCGACGCCCTGCTGGCCCTTGAGACACAGATAGAGCACGTCGCGTTCTGACCCGTCGCGCGCAATGACGTCTGCCAGCCCGCGCGGCAGCTCTTCCCGGACGGCGAGCTCTCCCAGCCCGCCGGGCAGAAAAACACTGGCGACGCTTTTGTCCAGGCTGCTTTCTCCGTTTTGCAAAATAAAATCGGCTATACGCCCATCCAGCCCACCGCCTGGCCGAAGATAGGCGAAATCGGCCTTTTTCTTCAGCTCTCCGCGCTGGCGATGGTATCCGGGCACCTCTTCGGTCCGCAGGGCGAAATGGTAAAGCCGCAGGGCCAGGTCAACGCCCGCGCCCTGACCCCCGCCGCCGCACAGATAGGCCAGCACCCGTTCAAACCGTTCATCATAGGCGGGCAGCAGCTCAAGCGTCAGATGGAAAAGCTCAAGCTCGGTCAGCTTGAGTACCTCGCGGACATATTGCAGCGCGAGAAAATCGCCGCGCTTGACGCTGGCCTCCGCCCGCGCGTCAATGTGAAACTGCGCTTTGTCGACGTCAAGCAGCACCTGCGCGCGGATCGACGCCATTTCCTGCGGCTCGTCGTACAGGCCGCGCACCCGTTCGGGCGGGGCCGCCGCTCTCCGTGCGGCTGCAAGGGCTTCCGGCTGTCCGCCCGCATCCAGGCAGGACAGGAAAGCGGCCAGCGTCATTTCCGCCCGCCGGACCATATCGGCCAAATGCCGCTCCGGCGCGTCATACGGCACGCCGAAAAGCCGCGGTTCAAAAAATTGCCCGTAAAGGGATTTCATGCGCGCCGCCTCCTTTTCTTGCAGTTGGTGCTTACGGGATCTGGTGCTTGGCCTGCCCCGCGTTATTGATGCTGATGACGCCGCCCCAGGCGCACGTCAGCTTGGATGAATCGTTGAGCGCCGGCTTGCCTGAGATGAGCACCGTCGGGCAGCCGGGCGCCCAGGGCGCAGGGATAACCGGCACGCACGGCATGGGGGTCAGCACCCCCAGCGCCGCGCTGGTCGCCGACGCGACCGTCGGGTTGGCCAGCGATGAGCACATGCCGAAGGGCATGATGTTTTTCATGGGTACGTTATCCGTAATGGTAGCCGCCGGCACGCTTGACGTCAGCGTCTTGTTCTCCGGCGTCACGACCAGAGACGACGGCGCGTTGCCAAACGAGCACTGGCACATCGCGCCCATACAGACCTGCATTGCCATTGTTATGATCCCTCCTGAAAATCAACGGTCAGCGGACAGGCGCCGTCAGGCGGCGCGGCGGACAGGACCCTTTCTCCCCGCTCACAGGTAAAGCGCAGCTGCAATTCGTCCTGCCGCATAAGCTGTCCGATCAGCGGCAGGATGGCCACACCGTCCGGCCCCGTTTCCAGCCGCCAAAGGGGACGGAGCAGCGTTCCAGCGGCAAGCCCCTTTTCCAGCGGGCGGCGCAGCTCGTATTGGCCCGACGCACGGTCGAAGCCGGTCAGCATCAGCTCTCCATCCTGCGTCATAAACGGCTGATACAGCATGGAAACGGCGTAGCCCGCACCCAGCGTGACGTGCCTCTCCCCCCTGTTCGCCTTCTCTACGACGCGCAGCGAGCCGGCAGGCGTTTCCAGCACTGCGGCGATCTCCTGCCCGCTCAGCGGCTTTCCGCCGCAGACAAAGCGCAGGCGGTAATGGGGAATCCCCTTCAGCCGCGTGCTGTCGGGCGCGTATTGCAGGGGCAGGATGTCTGGCAAAGCCTCGTTTGGGCCCAGCTGACGCAGCACAGGCTGATAATGGGGGGCGGAAATCTCGTAGACATGCGGTACAGGCGGCAAATTGGTCAGGACGTAATGGCCGTCGCCCTTGCTCATGACCCTATGTCGCCTTCCATCCACCAAAATAGAAGCGCCCAGGACAGGAGTTTTGTCCCGCCCGTCAAGCAGGAGGAAGGCGGCGGAAACGCAACTGAGCGTCCTCATGACCGTTTCTCCTTCTGCTCGCTCTCCAACCGGATTTCCCTGACCCGTGCGGCCGGCATGGTGACGGCGGCCGATTCAAGCAGGACGGGCCCGACCTTATAAAACATGCTCAGCTTATAGGATTCGGAAAACATCGTCCAAATCTTTGTCTTTTCCTCCAGCTCCATCGGCACGCTGCTGACAAGGATGGTCTCGCCCGCGGCGCGCAGCGAAGGCGGCATGTATTTTTCCGGCAGGCGCTTATTATCGCCCAGCACCTGCACGACGCGCCCCATAATCAGCTGCTCGTCCAGCGTGCGGGTTTCCTTTTCCGCCTTGCTGGCAATGGAGATCATCATGGAAAGGTACAGGGCGGTCGGCGGGTTGCGCACAGAGCCGTCCGGCTGAACGACAGGGGATGTCTGCCGCGTTTCCCCCGCTTCGGAAATATCGTAGATATGTACACCAACAACGCAGTTGCCCCGCTCATGTGGGTCGCAGGCCCCGATCTGCTCGGGCTGCGCCACCGGCTCGGGCACCAGCTCGGCCTGAAGCAGGTCGACGATGGTTCGGCTGACGTCGGATATGATGGAATACTGTGCCAATGCGTTTCCCTCCCGCTGTTATCGGATCGGATAAATCAGGTGGGTGTTCTCCACCGTCAGGACGGCCATGCCTTTGCAGGCGGCCGCCGTGTCCAGGGGCAGATAGCAGACCCCGTCAAAATTGAGCACCGGCTGGGCCATCTTTTGCAGCTTGTCGTTGAGGTAGGCGTCACTCGATCCCTTGACCATTTCCAAAACGACGCCGGGGCCCTGGATAACCACTGTATCGCCGTCCTCCATCTCGACGACCTGCCCGTCCATAAAGGCGGCGGCGTCGGCAAGCGACACCATGACGTCGCCGTTATAGGTGAAAACCGGCTGGGTCAGCCGCAGACTGTCGCCGGCCGAAACAATCCAGGCGGGTGAAAGGGTCTGCGCCCCGTTTGCGCGGGCGGCAATGCGCTGCGATCCGCTCTCCAGCTCTGCGCGCACGGACGCCGAAAGCCCATCCTGCCGGGAAGCGATGGACGCCACGGCGGAACGGATGCCGTCGGACGCTGTAACAGCCCCTGTCTCGCTCAAAAGGCCGCTGTCTTGCAGCTCGGTCAGCAGGATAATGCCCGCCAGATCTCTCCCCGTTGCGGTGCCGTCAGCATAAGCCAGCGCGCGGGAAGCCATCTCGGACAAATCGCCGGCGCCATCGTATCCTGCACCCTCCAGCAGACGGGCGGCTGTCTCCCCGATTTCGCTTTTAACGCGCGCCAGCTGCTCATCGGCGCTGCCGATGGCGGAGGCCGCTTCGTCAATGGCTCCAATGGCGGCGTCAGACGCTGCCAGCTGCTGCAGATTATCCCGCAGCTGCTGTATCTCGTACTCCATTTGCTGCAGCCTGATAAACCCTTCCAGATAAGCCCGCAGCGTCCCACCGGGGTCGCCTAACGCGATGATGCGGTCAATTTCTGCAGTGAGTGCCTGCGTCTGCTCTGTTTCGCCCAGAATGGCGGCCAGCTCGTCGCGCAGCTCCTCCAGCGTTTTTTTCGGCTCTTCAGCCGCTTCCGTCCCTGCGGTGGAATCGGTGGGCTGATCAGGCGCGGCGCCGCTTTCTTCAGGGGTCTCCCCCGTTTCAGGCACGCCGGTATTTTCCTCATCGGCTGCAGACGGCGGCTCCGCAGAGCCGGCGCCCAACGCCACTGCCGGAAAGAGAAAGCCCGCTGCCAGCGCGCCCGTCAGGAGCAGCGCTATAAGGTTTCTTTTTTTCATGCCCGCACCCCTTTCAATAGCTTCCACATTCCACAGCGGTCAGGCGCTGGCCTGACGTGTCGTAATAGAGCTTTATATAATAGGTGCTCATCAGATATTTGTCGACCCGGCCGGTCTCCGGCACGTCGAGGGAAAGCTGCTGAAACGCGGCCGCGCGCTCGGATGTCAAATCCAGCTCAAGGGTCGTAAACCGCTCGCCCAGCAGGGACTCCAGCTCCTCCTGCGCGCTGTCGCGGCTGATGCCCAGAAAGGCCTGATCGATATCGACCAGCACGCGGTCGCAGGTGAACATGCCTTCGCCATTGTCCGCGCAAATGAAAGCCGTTCCCAGGTTGAGATAGGTCAGGATACGGACGCCGTCCACTGTCCCCGTGTAGCCAGGACTGCCGAATGCGGCGGCGATATCTTCCGGCGCGGCGCCAAGATAACCGATAAAATTGACGTTGTCGTCCAGGAAAGTACCGGTATACAGGGCGGATCCGACGGCGTCGTACACGGTGCCGGCGCCCTGACGGCTGCCTTTGGAAAATTCGCCCTGATACACCATGTTTCCCTGCGCGTCGTACAGCGTGCCGCTGCCCTCATACAGGCCCTGCGAAAACTGGCCCTGATAGACAAGCACGCCGTTTTCGTAATAGCCGCCGTCACCCTCGTACAGGCCGGCGAGAAAATCGCCGCGGTAACAGACCGTCTTGCCGTCCTCCTCATAGGCGACGCCACTGCCTTCCCGCACGCCGCCGACAAAGCTGCCGTAATAGCTCAGCGTATGGGTGTCGGGGCGGTATTCCATACCGGTGCCGCTGCGCTCGCCCTGTGAAAAACCGCCCTGGTAAATGAGCGCGCCAGTCTCATCGTACTGTGCGCCCTCGCCGCTGAACAGGTTTTCAGAAAAATCCCCTTCATAGATGAGTACGCCGTTTTGGTAAAGCGAGCCGTGGCCGTTGTATTTTGCGTTTAGAAACTCGCCGATGTAGACCAGATTTCCTTCTGTGTCGTACTGTGCGGCCCAACCGGTCAGCTGGCCGTTTTCCACGTCGCCGTCATAGATGATGACGCCCATATCGTTTTTGATGCGGGCGGGGCCGGTATAGGCCGCCATTTTGGGGCTGTTGAGCAGAATGGTCGGCGTCCACAGCCGCCCTTCCAGCCAGGGGTAAATGACGGTGGAAACAAGCGTCGCCCCCAGCACGACGCCGATCACGCTCAGCCCTAAAAACCGTTTGGACAGGTAGACGCCGAAAATGTGGACATAATCCTGCCGGCTGGACGGCCTGCGCGTCATGGCCTTGACCTGCTCGCGCACATACTTGTTAAGATGGGTTACCGGTTTGGCCGCCATCTTGAACGCCCGCGTGATTTTTTTGGAGATGTTATTGACCTGCCGGCCGACAATTTTTGAGATCTGGCCGAAAATATCCAGATTCATCTGCTGCCTCCTCTCTGGCTCGCGCTACTGATGGTGCCCGTCGCACAAAAGCAGGTAATACATGGCGACCTTATCCTTTTCGTTGGTTTGCAGCACATTGACAAAATGCCGGCGCGCCTGCCGGAGCTGCCCGGCCTGAAAGGCGTGTACGCCCGCCTCAAACTCGTCCCGGGTGACCAGATGCAGCTTCTTTTCATAGGTGTCCATGCCGTCCAGAAACTCGTACAGCGTTTCGCGGCCCGACCGGCCGCTGCCGATCTCGCGGTAATTGAAGTAATAATCGTCCCCCACCCGCTCGATGGCCCCCTTGGTGACAACGTACCGGGTGCCAATTTCATCCATCAGGCTGTTGAGGGCGTAGACGTCCATCATGGTATTGGAGATGGCGGTGATGGTCTGTCGCTTTTGGTTACCGGCGACGCCGACCAGCGTTTCGTCGGCCGATATCAGCATTTTCATGCTGACGGCGCTTTGCTCGCGCGCCATCATTTCTTTCAGGGCGATGGCGGTATTGAGTGCGTCGCGCACCTGCCAGGGGAAAAGCACCGTCATGCCGGATCCGTCAAACCGCTCGATGATGCCGCGGTTTTTGTCGACCAGGTCAAAAATCCTGTCGAACTGCTCGTTCATCAAAGCGAAGTAGGCCTCGCTGTCCATCGCGGCCCCTTCTGCGCGGAAGTTGACATACAGAAGACTGACGTCGCGCACGCTTTTGTCGTGCAGGCGGATGTCGGTCACTTTGGTTTTGCCCATCAGCTGGAAAAGCCCGCGCGGGGTAAACTTAATGTATTCGTTGTTGAGAAGCACCATATTGGAAATGTACTGGTTGAGCTTTTCCGTCATCTGGTTGAAGCTGGCGCCGATGTCGGCCAGCTCGTCATGGGACGTGATGCGGGCCTTGACGCTCCAGTTGCCGGCGCTGATTTCGCCGATGCATCTCCCCAGCTCCTGCAGGGGCCGGAAAGCGCGTGCCAGCACAAATATCAGCCACAGGAAGATGACGGCCGCCGCCGCTCCCCCCGCCATGCAGACGACAGCGGCCGGGGACGAGCCCAGCTGCGGCAGGGCGCTGCGCGCTTCAATAAGGGCCGCCGTTTCCCCCCCTGACGTCAGGATGGGCTGGAAGTAACCGGTCGCCGGCGCGCCGGCGCTTTGCAGCCTGATGCTTCCGCCCGTCTGATCGAGAGCCATAATTTGCTCCACCGTGTCGGACGGCATTTCCCGCTCCAGCGGCACCATGTAAGCGGCGTTGTAAAAGGCGTCGCGCGGGTTTGTCGCATAGGCGCACAGGTACTGATCCCCCTGGCGGATATACAGGATAAGGCCGATGTCGGAAACCCCTGATACATCGGCGGCCAGGGCCGCCGCCTCGTCAAGCTCCTGCGTCAGCGTCAGGCGCTGGCTTCCGCCGCCGTCTGCGCGCAGGTCGGCGCTTTGCAGCACGTCTCCGTCAAGCAGAGCGGCTGCCGTCCGTGCGGCGGCGCCCAGGCGATCGTCCCACTGCTGACGGCGGTTGGACACGTCGGCAAAGATTACGGCGGCGCAGCCGACAGCCAGCACAAGCACAAACACCGGCAGAAAATGCAGCAGTATCCTGCCTGTCAGCATGGACCGGCGGCGCAGCCAGCCGAGCGCCCGCAGCACGACCCAGAGCAGGACGGCGCTGCCCAGCAATACCCCGGCCGCCGCCAGCGCAAGCATAAGGCTCCAGCCCCTGGACACCCGAGAAATGCAAACCCAGCCGCCCTCAGTGTCAAACCACACCCAAAAGGGGCTTTCCGTATCAATGGAAACGGCGGTAAAGCCCCCGCCGCCAGCTGCGGCGGTCCCGCGCACCTGGTCAAAGGTCAGGCCCGACCTCTGGTCAATCACGTTCGCCGGGCTGAACAGGCGGGTAAAGGTACTGCCCGCAGCATCCACGCTGTACAAAACGCCGCTTTGCAGCTCTGTCAGGTAAACGCTGCCGGCATCATCGGCGGAAAGGCGGCCAATCAGGCTTTGCTCGCCGATAAGGGAGAGGAGACTGCGCATTTCTCCGACCGGGTCGACGCACCAAAGGTCGCCGCTTTTGGTGCTGATCACCAGCGTTCCATCGGGCAGCGCGGCGCAGTCCTGCACATCGTTCGCAGACAAATCAAGCTGACAGGAGGTGAGGATGGCCGGCGTGTCGGCGCCGTACGGTTCAACCCGGATGACTTCATATTGGCCGCCGTTGCGGCAGACGGCGAGCAGCGCATCTCCGCAGGCCTGTGTTTTCAGGATATAGCTTTCCGTGCTGTACTGCGAAAGAGCGCTTTTCTCGACCACGAGCACCGGCTCCTGCCGCTGGCCGTCGCCGTTATACGCTTCAACGCTCTCGGACAGAATGACGTCCTCAGCGTTGCCCGCGGCGTCAACCTGGCGCTTATACTCCTGCGCCGTGATGAACAGGCTGCCGCTGCGGTCGGATATCAGCGCGTTATAGCGGATGCCGGCGCCGCCTTCACTCTCAGTGGGCAGCGAAAGCTCCCATTCCACCCGGCCGGCAGACGACACTTTGGTCAAAACGGCGTCTGATGAAAGCAGGTACAGATTCCCGTCCGGGTCCATGGTATACGCGGCGGCGCTGTCCAGCTCAACGCGCAGGCTGTGTACGGCGAATACCGCCGCCGCCAGCACGCTGAACAGCAATATGGCAAGGCTTTTTATCCACTTCATGACCTGTCCTCCATCCACGCGGGCATTTTGGCACGAAATTTCGGCTGCCACTTTACAACGAAAATTTTTGCGGTTATAATCTTAGCAAGAGTTCAAGGATACTTAATATGAAAACTTTTAAGTTCAAATTGCAGATTTTGCAATCTGGAGGTGTTTTTGTGACAGATGAGACTACCGTCCGCCTGCCGTATGATATGCTCGGCACCTTGCTCGACGAGCCTGCGCTCACCGTGTGCGCCGGCCGAAGGCCCGGCGAGGAAGAGCTGCTTGTGCTCAACCGCATCCCGCACAGCGCGGAAACGCGGGATTTGTTCCGGGACCTGTATTTCTATTCCACCCACCGGCCGGAACGCTCCGACTTTGTCGAGCTTTACAGCGCCGATCGGGATTTTTACGCCGTCTTCCGCTACCATCAGTCGCCCAGCCTGGCTGCCCTGTACGGCAGCTGCCCCGGGCCGACGGCCCGACGGCTTTCCGTGCTTGTCGCCGCGCTGTTCCGTGTGTATAACGCCACGCTGCGTATGCCTCTGCCCGTTGTCTGCAGCGCGCTGCAGCCTGAAAATATCCTGATAAACGACGATGAGGAGATCGAGCTGCTGTACCAGCTCAAGCCGGAATTCCTGGGCGGCACATGCGACCTGTGGGCCGAAGCCGCCGCGCTGGTGCAGTTCATGCTGGCGCGCGAAATCCACAGCGGACATCATCACGCCCTGCAGGATATTTGCAAAAAGTGCCGCGCCGGTCTTTACCCCGCCCTGCCGGCCCTTATCAACGACCTGGAAAAAGCCGCTGAAACGCTGGCACAGACAGAATGGCTCAACCGCGCCAAAGCCTTTGTCACCCGCAAAAAGTCGCGCATTTTGCAAATGTCCTGGCTAAGTATCGTCGCGATGCTGACGCTCCTGCTCATTTATGCCGTCACCGAGCTGACGCGCAGCGACGCGCTGCCAGCCGCCGCCCTTTCTGACATCGGGGGCGTCACCTATGTAGCCGCGCAGGATGAGGAGGGAAACAGCCTGCAGCTGACTGATCCCAGCCAGCCGCCTGCGGAAGCCGACGGCACGCAATTTTCCGGCCTGCCCACCCCGGATGACGATTTGACGTCAGAGGACTATGTCGTCCAGCCGGGCGACACGCTGGACAGCATCTGCGCCGCCAAATACGGCGCCGAAGGGTATTCCGCCCCAGTGGCCTCCTTCAACGGCCTGGCAGCTGACGACGAGCCGGACGCCGGCAGCGTCCTTCGTCTGCCCCTGCGGGATCAGCTGGCCGATTACATCGCCTGATTTATCCTCCCCCCGTCCCGGCCTGCGCCGGGGCGGGGATTTTTTGCTTTCCTACGCCTTGCTTACGACAACGTAAGCGCTGGCTTTGCAGTTGCCATACCTTGCGCTCTGCGCCTGGATTTCAAAGACGCCTTCCATAGGAGGCGCGGTATACAGGCCGTTGCGGTCGATGCTGCCGCCGCTTTTTTCCACGACGGACCAGTTGACCTCCTGGCTGGCGCAGCCCTCTACGACGGCGGTCAGGCGCAGCTGCTGAAGCGGTTCGAGATTGGACGTATTCGGCGTGATGACGACGCGGATGTCGGACGCCACCTCCTGGCCGCGGCCCGTCGGTTCGCTGGACGGACGCCACGCCCACCAGCGCAGCCGCACGGCCTGCTGATCGGTTCTTTCCAGCAGCTTGACGCCCAGCTGCAGCGTGCCCTTTTTGGCGTTGAGCAGTGCCGCTGTCTGGCAGGCGGGGGCGGCAAGGGAAAACTCCTCGGCGCTGAACACCCCGCCGCTTCCGAAAACCAGCGTGTCCGGGTCGCCCTGCCGGGCGCTGTTTTCCGCCGCCACGACGACGCATACGTTGCCCGGCCCCAGGCCGTGGATAAACTCGTGCGAAAAATAAGCCCGGCCCGCCTTGGGGGTGATCCCGAGATTGACCATTTCCGCACCGGTGACGATCTGCTGGCCTTCAGCGGGCAGACTGGGCGCGCTGTCCTGCACAGCTGCGGCTGCCATCCGCACGCCGTCATCCTGCGCCGGGCCGCGGTCAACGCTCTGAAGCAGGCCCAGCAGCTGGTTGCTCAGCAAATACTGGTTAAAGGGGTTGCGGGTGATTTTTTCAATGAAATAGGTCGACTGGCTTGCAATGATGTGCAGCTTGGCGAGGTAGATGGCCTGATCCTCGCGCGCGGTCAGAAGGTCGTCAAAATGACAGTCAAAATACGCTTCAGTCACCACCTCGCGCAGCGGGCGCGAGGTCACCTGCACTGGGCGGACGGCGTCTTCCCCCGGCCCCTGACACTCCCTACTGCCCAGCGACAGCTTGAAGGCGGACGCCGGCACGCGGATTTCCGTATAGTCGTCCTGCACCGGGCCGCAGGCCATGGCATAATCAAAGCTGAGCCGCTTGTGGGTCGTCACTTCGGTCTCATCGTATTCCACGGCGATGGAGCTTTCGCTGTTGGGCCCGCGGAACATGTCGCTTTCCAGCGTGAAGGAAAAGCGCACGGGCGCCGAAACGTCCCGTTTTTCAAACAACACGCGTACGGGGAAGCGCTCGCCCGTGGCGGCAAAGCGGGGGATTTGCAGCGTGATGGCAACGCCGTCCGCGTCGTACAGGCGGCACAGGTCGTACAGCACGCTGTCCACGCCCAGTACAGCCGGGCTGGGCTCGCGCGTTGTCAGGAAAAGCTCGTATCCCTCCTGTACGCGGTTGTACTCGCGCGCGACGCCGCCTTCCCCGCCGCTCCCCGCTACTGAAAAGGTGCCCTCGCACAGCTCCTCCCGGTAGGCGATACCAAGGTAAACGTCGCCGCTGCCCTCGATTTCCTCAAAGCCGCGGATGACGCTGATTTGCTTGACGCTCGGCTCGCGCACGACGATTTCGCGGCCCAGATAGTCCAGGGCCATGCCGGCTTCCAGCGAAAAGGTTTGGTTGTCGACGAGCAGCACCCCCAGGCCGGACACAATGCCGGCCCCGTGCAGCATACGGTTGCCCAGCCGACGCTTGTCGTTCATATAGGTCTGCTCGCTTTCAAAGTCGCGGACCGTCATCAGCTTGCCGTAAAAATAGTGGTTTCTCTCGCCGGAATCGTATTGCAGGTTGTTCATGTGTGCCCCTCCTGTCGGCTATTCTGTCAGATACGGCGCGCCGGGCGCCGCCGCGGCGTCAAGCACCAGCTCTTCGCTTCGGCTGATGCGGGAATTAACGCCCAGGTAGCAATGCCGCCCCAAAATCATCGCGCTTTCCAAATACACCAGGTTGCAGACGGCGTCAACCGGCTTGAACTTGTCAATGACCCGGTAGACCTTGGCGTAATCATCCGGGCTGCAGCCGCCCTGCGGCATGAGAACGGTAAAGGTGTGCCGGCTGCCGTACAGCCGCCTCAGCGTCTCGCCGTCGGCCTTCCACTGCTCCGATTCGGCCGTCTCAAACTGCTCGATGATAAGCGGCGTCCGGCCTGTGTACAGCTGGATGATCTCCTCCAGCGCCGGGCGCGTCCCCTTAATGCGGTAAAGCCGCACGGCGTTTTTCAGCAGCAGGCGCAGCCGGTCCTCCGTCCACAGAAAGCAATCGGACACCGCCAGGCCATCAGCCAGCCAGCGCAAAAACTCAGGCGGCGCGACAGCCGGGTCAAACCGGGTGGGCGCAAGATCGATATCGTCTTCCAAATCGACATACAGCGACTGGAATACGCTGATAAACCGCGCCAGAAAGGAATTGACGCTGTCGGTCCCGCGGTAGACCTGGGGCAGATAATCAATAAAGGCGGTGCGGGGAAACTCCAGCCGCAGGCTGCGCACGGCAGGCTCGGCCCCGTCATAGCTCAAAAAAATGAGACAGAACCAAAGATAGCGCCCCTGATACCCGTAAAGGGTCAGATCCCGCGGATCGTCGTGTAGCCCCTGGGCGCACTGTGAAAAAAACCGCTCGCGTTCGTCGGCGGCGACGGCGGGATCTGCCAGCCAGCTATCCAGGGTGCGCTCACCCTGCCCTGTGGCAAAGGCGGGAGGCAGGCGCTCATCGTCGCTGCAATAGACGTACAGGCGCAGCGCGGTGTTGCCCGGGCTGTCGCCCTCCAGGCGCAGGCGGTGCCAGACCGTCTCCTTTTCCAGGGTGTCCAGGGCAAACGAGGTATAGACCCCCTTGCCCGCGCCGCGCAGGACGAGCCCCTCCGCCTCGGCGGCCAGGCCGTCGGCAATGCCCTGATCCAGCCAGTCGTCCGGCCGGTTAAACAAAAAATGCTTGGTGCCCGCAGCCATTCCTTCCCCTCCTCACGCCGCTTTTTATTCCAGACTGCTGAACAGCTTCAGATCAAAGCGCTCGATTTCATAGACGCTGTTCGGGGCGACGATGATATCATCCGTCCCCGTCCTTGCAATCCATTCGCCGAGCGGCTCGACACTGAGCTGTTCGATGGAGGACACACATTCCAGCAGATCGATGGCGCAGTACAGCTCGCCATAGCTCAAGGGCGCGCCAAAGCTCCTGTTGAGAGACGCGATAAACTGCTCGACCCTGCGGCGCACCGCGGCCCCGGCGTCGTGGTAATAGGGTGCCGTTACAATGCGCGCGCGCAGCAGCAGGCGCACCGGACGCGGCCAGACCACCCGGATCTGCGTGTTAATGAGCCGCTGAGTATCCAGCGCCGCGCGGATATTCTGAACATAGGCTTCCCGGGGCGTGCGGCGCGCGCGGCCCGCGCCCTGTACTACGACGGTAACGGCGCGGTCGCTTTCGCCGGCGAAGCCGGTCAGCACACGGCAGCCTTCAATAATAAGCCCGGGGACGGCGCGCACGGCGGCGAGGTAATCCCCCTCGGTCACCGCTTTTCCACCTGCGCGCAGAGCGTCGGCCGCCCGCGCCGCCGTTTCCTCAAAGCTCTCGGCGTCCTCCCCGCCTGTGGCGGCGGTCAGCTGGCGCACATGCAGTGCGGCGATGCGGGCGTCCGTCGAGCACGGCGCGCTGATGCGGCCCAGGCGGACGTCGGAATCTCGGCCGCGGCAGGTTTTCAAGCCGGCCAACAGAATGTTGCCGTCTCCCTTAGGGGGCATGACGCCCCGCATATGGTCGCCGAAGCGCACCTGTCCCCGCTCGGCGTCCAGGACAAAATGCTTTGACTGCGGACCGGACGAGTAGAAATCGTCGCATTTTTCCCATTCGTCATAGCGCAGACCGTCCGGCGTGCGCCGGCCGACGAGAAGACGCACGCTGTCATACAGCGCGTCCTTGTGTTCAAAGGGAAGCTCCTGTCCGGAAAAGCCTGTGCCGCTTCCCAGCGTCAGGCCGCTCTCCACCCGCTCGTCATACGACAGCGCCAGGATGGCTCTGCCGCTCTCCGGCAGATGCAGGACGGCACTGCCCTGCTCTGGTAATGGCTCGCACTGAAAATTTGCCACTTCGCGCCAGCCGCCGTCCTGAACAAAGACGCGATGGCGGCCGTACAGACCCAGGCGGCTTTTCAGCTCGGGCGAGGCGCCCGCCTCAAGGACGTCGCACTGTACCAGCGTATCCTGCTGCCGCACCTCGGCGGCGTTCAGGCAGATGAACCTGACGCGGGGCGGCAGGTCGTAATCGTCCCGAATCAGGCGGGCGCGCAGCGCGTAGCCATCAGCCGTGCAGGCCATTTCGGCGCTGTGCCGCAGCGCGATTAGCCCGGAAAAGAGAAGCTCGTGCGTATCGTCGCGCACCACCTCGGCCGCCTCCCAGCCCTTTTCCGTCCAAATCTCCCATGCGATTTCCGCCATGGGGAAAAATTTCCCCTGCCCAACCGGCGTGCGGCACACGCCCCCGTCGTCCAGATCAAAATACAGGGACGCCGTCCTACCCGGCGGGATGGGCCGGGACAGATACAGGGTCATTTCCCCCTCCGGTCGGCACAGCGGCTCGGGCCCCAGGCCGGGAAAAACGTCAAAAATCCGGCCGCCGTCCAGCATATCGTGCGGGATGACGACATCCCCCGCTCCGAAACGCACGCCGCTGATTTGCGCGGCCAGCACGTCGACAGGATCCGGGTTTTCAAATACCATATCCCCCGCCGTCCACTGCGAGAGCGCCGGCACGGCGGTGTCCTGCGCCGCGCCCGACAGCCCGATGACCGCCGACGAGCCGCGGCCGCGGCGCTGGGCGATGTCCAGCAGGGAGAGAAAGCGCCGCCGGCTTTCCGGCACGATGACCGACATGTACTCGTGCTGCATGGCCTTCAGCCAAGCAAACAAATCGACCAGCGTCATGCCCGGGTCGGACGCCTGAAGGTTATTCCATTCCGTGTCAAAACGGGCGATGCTTTTGACCGCCTTTTCCACAAGTTCGTCAAAGCTCTGATCGTTGAGCCTTTCCAGCTCGAGCAACATAATCACCTCGCATGGGGCGCAATGGGCGAAATTATTCCACCGTCAGGTTGATTTCCGGCTGTCCAAAGACCGGCACGGCAAAGATATCGCGACGCGCGGCGCTGAAGTCGACGGCCTGCCGGCCTTTTTCCGTCACCATATAGGTAAAGGCGTGCAGCGACTTGATCCACCTGATGCTTTTGATCGTCTTGATGCTGTTGTATATCAGCTCGCGGCCGGGCAGCTGGCCGATTTCCCAGCCCTGGCCGCCAAAATTGCCGGTGATAGGGTTGAGAAACTCCTCCAGCCGCCGGCTAACGGCCTGGTGTGCTTCGTGGTACAGGTTATAATCCGCGATCTTGAGTATATCTTCATGGAGCATCGCTCCGTCATCTTCATTTCTCACTATT
>CAJMOV010000004.1 GCA_905215125.1 uncultured bacterium
CGACAAGATACCGGGCGCTGACCTCCCCGCCCGTCATTTCCAGCATGGCCTGGGCGGGGGTGCGCACCGAGCCGAAGCGGTAGAGCCTGTCCCGCATGGCGTCGCGGATGGCGGCGTACTGGCCTTGACGGATAAGGCCGTCAAAATCCAGCTCGCGCCGCAGTGCGGCGGTGTACTGGGCGTTGTAGAGGTTTCCCAGCGTATAGGTGGGGAAGTAGCCGAACTGCGCCATTGACCACTGGATGTCCTGCAATATGCCCAGGGTGTCGCTGGGCGGCGTCAGGCCGAGATAGCTCTGCATCTTGTCCCGCCACAGCCCGGGCAGGTCGTCGACCTTTGCGCGGCCTTCAAAGACGTCGCGCTCCAGCTCGTAGCGCAGCATGATGTGTAGGTTGTAGGTCAGCTCGTCGGCCTCCATGCGGGTGTACGACCGGCCGCATTTGTTGACGGCGCGGTAGATGTCCTCCGGCGTCGCACTTCCCAGCTGCTCGGGGAAAAGCTCCTGCAGCTTGGGCAGATTGTACTGCCAGAAGGGCAGGCTGCGCCCCACCATGTTTTCCCAGAAGCGGGAGACGCTTTCGTGCATGCCGCCAGCTAGCCCGCAGCCGGCGCGGGTGCGGTGCAGCTCCGGCGCGATACACTGCTCGTACAGGCCGTGACCTCCCTCGTGCAGGGTGCTGAACAGGGCGGGCAGAAACCCCGACTCGTAATAATGGGTGGTCAGGCGGACGTCATGCGGGCCGAAGGAGCAGGTATAGGGGTGTTCGCTTTCGGCCAGTACCCCCCAGTCGCGGCGAAAGCCGATGAGGTCGAGCAGATAGTTCCCCAGCCGGCGCTGCTTGTCGATGGGGAAGGGCCCTTGGCGGCAGAAGTCGTCGTCAATGTCGGCGCCGCTGCTTTGCACCGCCTTGACGAGGGGGACGACGCCGGCGCGGATGTCGGCGAAAAGCGCGTCCAGCCGTTCCGCCGTCATGCCTTCCTCTTCGCGGCCGATGAGGGCGTTGTAGCGGCTGCCTTCATACCCCCACAGGTCGATGAAGCGGCTTGTGTAATCAAACATCCTTTGCAGATAGGGGCGGTACAGCGGCCAGTCGTTTGTGCGCTTGGCCTGTTCCCACGCCGCCTCCGACTGGGTCTGCAGCACGGAAAACTCGGCGTGCATGTCGCGCGGGATGGCCGCCATGCGGTCGCTGTCCCGCTTGACGAGGCGGATGCGGGAGCGCATGGCGGCGTTCAGGCCCTCCAGCACCTCCGGCTGCGACAGGGTGTCCAGCAGGCTGCGCAGCTCGGCGCTTGTCAGCAGCTGATGCTGAAGGTCGGACAGATACCCGACGGTATGGCCGCGTTCTGCCCCGGCCGCCGCAGGGGTGTTGGCCCGGCGATCCCAGCTGATAATCTGCAGGGCGCGCTCCCCCTCCAAAAGGGCGCTTTCCAGCGCGCAGAAGCGTTCCAGACAGCTTTTGATATCCATACGTTCTCCCCCCTTACCAGTCGATGAAGGAAGCGCCCTGCGGCAGCTGGCCGAAGGGAAGCAGCGGGAAGCCGGTGACGGCAAGCCCTGGCACGCTGCTGCGCACCACCGTACCCCCCTTGACGACAAGGGCCAGCCTGCGCAGGTCGGATATGTTATGGTCCGGCCGGCCGTCGACGGCGATGAAGTCGGCCTGCTTGCCAGGTGCCAGCGTGCCCGTCACGTCGGACACCCCGCACAGCTCGGCCGAATTGCCGGTGGCGGCGCGGATGGCTTCCAGGTTGCTGAGACCCGCTTCGGCGAGAAGCTCGACCTCGCGCACAGTGGCGTTGGTGCCGTCGATAGGGTCGGAAGGCAGCAGATCAGTGCCGACACACAGCTTGACGCCGGCAGCGACGGCGTTTTGGATCGATTTCTTGTGTATCTGCCCGATTTGCCGGATTTTCTCGATGTGATAGCGCGGGTTGTTGTGCGCTTCCAGATAATCCAGGGCATTGGAGACGGAGAGGGTGGGCACCAGCCACGCTCCCCTTTCCGCCATGAGGGCGGCCGTCTCCTGATTCATGATGTAAGCGTGCTCGACCGACAAAACGCCGTTTTCCACCGCCAGGCGGATGGCGGCGTCATGCCCCAGATGGGCGGCGACGAGCTTGCCCGCATTGGCGGCCACCGATGTGACGGCGCGGATTTCCTCTGCTGTCATCTGGGTGTCGGCCGCCCCTTCGTGCTCGCCGTTCATGCCGCCCGTAATGCAGATTTTGACGAGGTCGGCGCCTTTGAACAGGACGCTGCGCGCCGCGCGCGTAAATTCATAGGGTCCGCTGCACTGGATAGAGCCCCAGCCGTTGGCCCCGTGCCCGCCGTGGGCGATGATGATGGGGCCCGACGCGACGACGCGGCTGCCCATGACCATGCTTTTGGCAATGGCGTCGCGCACTGCGAGATCCGACCAGTCGCAGTCGCCGACGCCCCGTATTGTCGTCACGCCGCAGGCCAGCGCTTCGGCGGCGCGCCGGTAGCAGACCATGGCGCGATAGGCGGGGCTGTGGTATTCGTCGACAACATAGGACGAAAAGGGGAAGCGCAGCGCCAGATGGACGTGGCAGTTGAAAAGCCCGGGGAGAAGGGTCCTGCCGCCCAGATCAAGCATCTCGGCGCCTGCAGGGACGAGGCCCGCGGGCAGATCCCTTTCCGGGCCGGCATAGGCGATTTTGTCGTGGTCCACGGCCAGGGCCGCCTGCTCGATGGCAGCGCGGCCGGCGCCGTCGACAAGCCTTGCGTTTCGATAAAGCTGCAATGCACATGCCTCCTTTGCACGTCTGGGAAAAAGGCCGCCTGCTGCACAATACGGCAGGCGGCGCAAAATGGGATTATTCAAAATACATGTCCATGAACCGGTAGTACCCGTCTCCGCGGTTTTCCCAGCCGGCTAAGCTGGCGACGGTGCCGTTGATGTTTTCGCCCTGCCAGATGAAGACCCAGGGCGCCTCGTCGGTGATGATGGACTGCGCGTCTTTAAACATCTGGATGCGCGCGCTTTCGTCCATTTCCGTCTGGGCCTCGTCAAGCAGTCGGTCGACCTCGTCATTCTGATACCAGGCGATGTTGCCGTCCGGGCCGAAGCTGTCGCTGTGGAACAGGCTGTAAAGGCCGGTGCCCGGATCAAGGCTGTAAGAATAGGCCAGGACGGTCATTTCGTGCTCGCCGGCAAAGACGGCGTCAAGGTAAGCGCCCCATTCCATGATATTGACCTCGCAGTCGATGCCGATGGCGGCCAGCTGATTTTGTGCGATTTCGCTGAAATCGACGCGCTGCTGGTGGTCACTGGTCAGGATAGCGGTGCTGAAGCCGTCGGGGTAACCGGCTTCAGCTAACAGCTGCTTGGCGCGCTCGACGTCCTGCTGGGCCGGCTGTATTTCGTCGTTAAAGCCATAAATGGAGGACGTCAGCGGACCCTGGCCGACAGCGCCGGTGCCCTCATAAACAGCGTCGACAATGGAAGGCAGATCGAGGGCCAGCGTGATGGCCTGACGCACCTCCTTGATATTAAAGGGTTCCTTGTTCATGTTCATCGCCATGTAGGTGACACTGTAATTGGGGCCGCGCTCCAGCCGGAGCTCGGGGTTTTCCTCAACGCGGGCGATATCGGCGGGCAGGATGTCCAGCGCAACGTCGACGCCGCCGGTCTCCAGCTCGATGGCGCGCTGCGCCGCTTCGGTGATGACGCGGAAGGTGATATCCTTGATGGCCGGCTGTTCGCCCCAGTACCCGTCGTAGCGGGTCAGCTCGGCGCGGTCGCCGGAAACCCAGTTGGTAAAGACGTAGGGACCGGTGCCGATGGGCTTGAGGGCGAACTCGTCGTCGCCGACCTCTTCGATATAGCTTTTATCGACGATGTCGCAGCAGGTATCGGTCAGGTTGAGCAAAATGGCCCCGTAGGGGTATTTGAGCTTCATTTCAAAGGTGCGATCGTCGATGGCCTTGCAATTTGCAATGTCGATGGGCTCCATGGTGATGCTGGTCTGGGGCGCATCCTCGCCGCGCTGGAAGGAATAGAGGATGTCGTCCATGGTCAGCGCCTCGCCGTTGTGGAAGGTCACCCCTTCGCGTATGGTAAAGTGGATGGTGGTGTCGTCAATAATTTCCCAGCTTTCGGCAAGGCCGGGGACAATTTCGTTGTCGGCCGTGACGTTGACCAGCGTTTCAAACACAAGGGTTTTGATGCGTCCGGACGGGGTATCCTTTTTAAGCTGCGGATCCATGGAATAAATGTCGGCGCTGGATGCGATGACCAGGCTGTCTTTGGCGGTGCCGGTGTTGCCGCCATCCTGCGGCTGGTCGGTCTGGACGTCGTCGGTCTGGCCGTTGCCGTCGTCGGACGCGGGCGAGCACCCGGGCAGCATGGTGGCAAGCAGGAAGAGGGCAAGAAGCAGTGCGAGATGCTTTTTCATGTTGTTTCCTCCGTTTCTTTCTTTATGTTAAAGTATCCGTCAGATGAGGATAAGCCGGTGCCAGTCATCGTCCAGATACTCAACAACGCCGTTTTTGCGGTAAGTGACCGTTTCCTCCAGGTAGAAAAAGACCTTTTGGCCGTCCCATTCGGGAACGGGGCAGGCGACGTTGAACTCCAGCGCATAGGCGGTATGATGATGCAGTTTGCGCTCGCCCCGTCCGGCGATAAAGCCCTGCTTGTCATAAAGCCCGATGGTCGGTCCTGCCGCGTGGCAGTGTGCCCCGATGGGATGGGTGTACAGCGTCGCCTCCACGCCGGCCCGGGCCGCCTTTTCCTTGGCGAGGGCAAAGATTTCGTTGCCTGTGCGGCCTGCGACGAATTCTTCCGCTGTCATTTTGCCGAAGGCGTGCCCTGTCTCAAAGCCGCGGCGGATACCTTCCGGCGCTTCGCGCTCTCCGGGGGGCAGGATATAGGCCAGCCGCTGCAGATCGGTTGAAAGGCCGAGATATTGGATGCCGGCGTCATAATGCAGCAGGTCGCCGTGGCGGATGACGTCGGTTATCATGCTCTCCTCCCTGCCGCGCCGCTGCAGGTTTACCGTCGGGCGGAAGCAGGTCGGCAGGCCGAGAAGGCGGAACTGCTCCGCCGCCCACTCTTCGACCTCCCATGTCGCCGTGACGCCGGGGGTGATGACCTCGCGCGAAAAGGCGCGCGACATGATGTCGGTCGTCACCTCGTAGACGGCTGGATACATGGCAAGCTCGCGGTCGGTGCGGGTCTCCAGCCAGCGGGTGGCCAGAAGGTCGGCGTCGGCCAGACGGGAGGCGTCGGGGCCAAGGTGCTGGACGAGCTCGTCATACAGCGCCTTGGACAGGCCGGCGCACAGCCCGCAGATGGGGGAGATGTTGACGCCGATGCGCGCGGGGTCTTTGCCGCGGATAAAGCCGACAATCTGCTCCCATTGGGCGTCGGTGCTGTATGGCAGCTGGGTGTAGAAGCGGGCCAGCTCGCGGTTGGGTTTGTTGATACTGTAGGCGCCGAAGGCTCCGTCACCGTCTAGCGTAAAGGCGATACAGGTCAGCCGGCTGGCCTTGTCGACGATGGCGGGGACAACGGTGTGGAAAACCGGGTCCTCGTTACATTCCGTCGCCAGGATGAGCCACATGTCAAAGCCGCATTCGCGCATAACGGCTGGCATGACCTCGCGCAGACGCTCGCCCAGGATTTCGTCGCGGATGGCAAACTGCTTGTGCAGGGGCAGGATTTGCTGGTGCGTCATGTTTTTATTCCTCCTTATTGTTGTGTTTAACCCAGGGCCTGCCGGCTGCGGGCCGTCAGGACGGCGGCAATGCGGTCGACGGCGGCCTCCAGCGCCCTGTCGTCGGCCAGGCAGCCAAAAACGATGCGGATGTGCCCCTCTCCCTGCCTGCCGTAATTGCGTCCGTCGTTGACCAGGCATTTCGCCTCGCGCGCCAACAGGGAGACGATATCGGACGAATCTCCCAGGGCGCTGACGTCGACCCACGCAAGAAAGGAGGACTGCGGCATTTCCATCCGCACGCCGGGCACGGCGTTCAACCTGTCGTACAGGTAGCGCCGACGCCGGTCAAAGGTCGCCTTGTATTCTTCGATAAAGCTGTCGTCCTCATAGGCCCTTTCGGCGGCGATCTGCGCCAGAGTGTTGGCGGCGCCAATGACGCTGACGGCAGCGCCGTACAGCTTGTCCATAATGGCGTCGCAGGCGACGATATACCCCACGCGATATCCGCTCAGCCCCATGCCCTTGGACGCAGAACAGACTACGAGGGTGCGTTCCCACATGCCGGGCAGCAGGGCTGCCTCGGTCATCTGCCGGCCGTCGTATAAAATGTCCTCAAACGCCTGGTCCAGCACTAAAATCAAGTTATTGTGCACAATAAATCTGGAAAGAATTTCTAAATCTTTTTGGCAAAAAATGGTAGTGGTGGGGTTGTTGGGATTGGTCAAAGCAACCATTTTGGTCCTGGGGGTCAGCCGCTGCTCAAAAGCCCCGATATCAATGCGGTAACCGTTGGCCGCGTCAAGCGGGACATGGATCAGGGTACCGCCCATCGTTTCCACGTTCTGAAAGTTGTTGGGGTAACTGGGGTCGGGCACCATAATTTCGTCCCCGGGGCTGATGAACGGGTACATGGCGTAAAACAGGCCGGAATCGGAACCGGGCGTGATGAGGATATTGCGCTGCGGATCGAGATTGTACCCTTTACGCGCCAGCCTCTTACCGATTTTTTCCTTGAGCGATGGGCTGCCGATGGGCTGCGTATAGTGTACATCCCGCCCATTTTGCACCGCGTCAAGCAACGCCTGCTTGACGTGGGGAGGGGTGGAGGGATCGGGGAAAAAAGGATCGGCCCAGCAAAGCAGGGTCACGCGCTGTTCGATCATGCGGATGACGCCGCCGCCTAGGTCGGCCTTGGGGACATCGGAGAACAACCCGCCTTCTACCCGGTCGAAACCGGGCTTGAATATGCCTTCATACTGCACAGGAATCACCTCAAAATTATTAAGATACTTAATAAAAACAGTATATAAGCAAAATAGGTTATTCGTCAATCCGCTAATTTTTACAGATATTTTATGGGGGAATTAGGCAATAAAACCAAAGAGTGTCGTTATTGGCCTTTAGCCCGCCTTTCCAGCAGGGCGATATCCGGGATGATAATGTACCCCTCCTGCTTAACCAAAGCACCGCTTGCAATCAATTCCCCCATGATACCGGATACCGATACGCGCGACAGGCCGACCAGCTCGCCCATTTCCGGGTGGGTGAACTTGACGTCCAGGCGGTACCCCGGACCCTCCGGCGTGCCGTGCCGCCGTGCCAGATGAGCGAGGGCGGCGCAGACCCGCTGCACGGAAGGGTCAAAGCACAGCTGCCCAATCTGTGCGCACAGCAGCGAGCCTTTGCGGGCCAGCAAGGTCAGCAGGGCGCGGCAGAAGGCGGCGCTGCTCTCCATTTCCAGCAGGACCCTTTCGCGCGGGACGCAGCAGACCGCCGATCGTGCCGCCGCCGTCGCTCCGCAGGCCTCCGTATGGCCGCCCAGCAGGGCCAGCTCGCCGAACAGACAGCCTGGCTCGGCGATGTAAAGGCTTTTACATTCACCCGCGCCGCTGTACAGCTCGACGCGGACCCGGCCCTCCTGCACGAGGTAAAGACCTTCCGCCCGGCCGGGCGCGTAGACGCACTGGTGCTTGCGGTAAAAGCGCACCGGCGCGCCCCGTACAATATTCTCCCATGCCGCGCCGTCGAAGGAAACCCAGGGAGAATCGCCGGAAATATTCATCATGCCGCCTCCTTTTGGCGAAATCCGTAAAGTAGTTGACGGAAATATTATAGCAAATGCGGTAAGATCTTTCTAGAAAAGACAGTAAACGGATGGAAAAAGGAGACATAACCCATGAAAAGGTATTTTGTTCCCAACGCCGGGGACATCACCGTACCCCCTTACCGCGCCCTGCTGGGCGAGAGCGAGGTCGACCGCTGGCGGGAGGAGTTCCCCATCCTGAAAAGCGCTGTGCATCTGGGCGGGTGCTCGCAGGGCGCCCAGTCCCGCCGCGTGCGCGCCGCGCTGGAAGGATATCTGGATAACTGGCTGACCGTCGGTATGGATTGGGATGGCTGGATGGAGGAGGTCGCCCTCGCCAAAGCGCAGTTTGCCCGGCTGATCGGCGCGTCGCCCGATGAGATCGCCGTCGCCGCATCGGTATCCGACCTGGTGTCTTCTATCGCAGGCGCGCTGGATTACAGCGGCGCACGGCATAAGGTGGTCGTTACCGACGCCGAATTTCCCACCGTTGATTACGTTTGGCTGGCCAACGCCCGTCACGGCGCCGAGGTCGATTTTGTCCCCGTCGGCCCCGATTACACCATCGGGCTGGAGGAATATGAAAGGCACATTGATCAAAACACCCTGTTGACCTCTTTCACCCAGGTTTACTATTTAAACGGCTTCAGGCAGGACGTTGCCGCCATAGCCCGCCTGGCGCATGAAAGGGGCAGCCTGGTGCTGGTCGACGCCTATCAGGGCTTGGGAACCGGGCCGCTTAATGTCCGTGAAATGGGGATTGACATCCTGGTGTCGGGGTGCCTGAAATATCTGCTTGGGGCCCCCGGTATCGCCTTTATGTATGTAACGCGCGAGCTGGTCGAGCGGCTGAACCCTACCGTCACCGGCTGGTTTGGGCAGAGCGACCCCTTCCTCTTTCAGACGCGGTATAATGACTGGGCCAAAACGTCCGCCCGGTTTGACACCGGCACACCGCCCATCCTGGCCGCCTATGCCGCCCGCGCTGGGCTGGAAATCATCTGCGAGGTGGGGACGGATGCCATCGGCGACCGCATCGACATGCTGAGTGGGTATGCCCTGCGCGGCTGCGCGAGCCGCGGGCTGGCTACTGTCAGCCCCCTTGACGTGCAGCGCAAGGGGAGCACGACGGCCATCCTGTGCAGCCATAAGCTGGATTCGCACGCTATGGAAGCGCGCCTGCGCGAAAGAGGGATCATCGCCTCCGGGCGGGGCGATGTTATCCGCATCGCACCGCACTTTTACACCAAGCCGCGGGAAATCGACGCCGCGCTGGACGCCATTGCCGAAATCCTGCGCTGAACGGCATTACGCCGGCATAAAAAGCAAGAGAGCAGGTCCGCCTGTCGGCGGCCTGCTCTCTGCGTATATCCAATCCCTTCTGGCAGCTTGCGGACTTTACTGGCCGGGGGACTCACAGGGTCTTTTGCTTTTTGCTTTCCCGTTCCCAGCCGATGACAGCGGCGCCGATGGCGCCGGCGTACTGGCTCATGCCGCTGGTGCGCACTGGCAGGCCAATAAAGCTCTCCAGCGCGGTGCGGAAGGCGCTGAAGCGGGCCAGCCCGCCGGTAAAGAAAACCTCCCCCTCGGGCCGCAGCTTCTGCGCGAAATAGGCGGTGCGCCGGCAGATGGACCGGACGACGCCCAACGCGATATCCCCCCGCTCATGCCCTTCGGCCAGCAGGCTGATAATCTCGCTTTCGGCAAAAACGGTGCACATGCTGGTAATGTCCACCGGCGTGCGGCCGGCGACAAAGGCGTCCACCCCGTCGAGATCGCAGTCGAGGATGCGGCACATCATTTCGACAAACCGCCCGGTCCCCGCGGCACACTTGTCGTTCATCGCAAAATCGGCGACAAAGCCGCCCCTGTCGAGCAGGATGGCCTTGCAGTCCTGCCCGCCGATGTCGACGACGCAGCCGACGCCGGGGCTGAGAAAGGCGGCGCCCCGCGCGTGACAGGTGATTTCCGTCACCTGCTTGTCGGCCTGGGGCAGCAGGGCGCGGCCGTAGCCGGTCGCGACGGTACAAACGACGTCAGGGCGGTACAGACGTCTGTGCAGCTCCTCCATGCGCTCACGAGGGCGGGCGCTGGTCGGCAGTATGGCCGTTTCGACGACGTCACAGCCGTCAAACAGCACCCCTTTGGTCGTCGTCGAGCCGCAGTCGATTCCAAGCGTCAGCATCACAGCATCTCGACGAAGGCGGCCATGCGGGTGTTGAGCTGGCCGATGTCGGACGTCGAGTAATCGGTTTCGAGCGACAGATAGGGGATACCCTTTTCCCCGGTGACAAAGCGGCGGATGCTGTAGGTTTCCACATTGTAAGTATGGCAGGCCTGCAGGATGACGTCGACGACGGCGTCGACTTTGTATTCGTCGATGAGGCGCCCCATCAGCTTGAGACGGTTGGGGTTGGGGGTCATGCAGGAGCAGCCGATGTTGAGATAGCGCCGTGCCAGCGCGTCGTAGATATCGGGCGCATCGGCGTTGACGTCATAGTAGATGGTTTTGGCGGAGATGCAGTTTTGAAATACGAAGACTTGAGTGCAGTTGTCCTCCAGCGCGCGGATGACCTTCTCCGTCACCCCGCCGATGGGGCTGCCGGTAATCAGGATACGCGGCCGTCCGGCCAGCTTGACCTTGGCGCTTTCCTCGCCGCCGTTTTCGTATTCATCGCGGATGCGGGCAATGAGGGAGCGCACCTCGCCGGGGACGGCGCGCTTGTCAAACTTAAAGGTGGAGCCGTACAGCACCTTATATAGATCCTGGCCCAGCATGGGGGCGGGCGTCAGCTTCATCAGCTCGTAAAACTCACGCAGGGCGGCGCGTTCGGCATTCTTGACGCGCGCCGCCTCGCGGATCTGATCCTCGGTGATGGTGACGCCAAAATGGCTTTCCAGCTTTTCCTTAAACTTGACAATCTCTTTTTTCCACAGCTCAAGGGCGTCGAGGCTCTGGCTATTTGGCAGCTCCATGACGTAGACCGGCTTGAACTCGCCCAGCATTTCATACATCTTTTTCTTTCCGTCGCACGTTGTCTCGCCGACGATGAGATCGGAGAAATAGAAATACGGGCATTTGTCGGTCTTGGCAAAGCCGTAGCTTGATTTGATAAGGGGGCACAGGTTGCGCGGCAGATCCTTTTCCGCCTCGGGGATGGTCTCGCCGGACATTGAGCACAGGCCGACGGTAGCGGCGCCCATGGCCATCGGGATTTCCTGCGGCAGATAGGTGCAGAAAACGCCGACAAAGGGCACCCCTTTTTCCTTCATCTCCAGCGCGGTGATGAAGGATTTCTTGCGCTGTTCGTTAAAATCTTCAAAAACCTCTGGCAGGGTGTTGATCAGCTTCATGCTCATTCTCCTTACAAAATGGCGTTCATCAATATTGTAAAGGCTAGCAGCCCGGTTTTCCAATCGTTTTGACAGATATTGTCGCTTTTATTTATCGGGTTTTTCGATGAGAGCATCCAGCGCGCCTTCGTCAAGCTGCGCGCCGATGACGCAGAGGACCCCCTCCGGCTGCGGGCAGCCGGAGCGGATGTCGATGTGCCCGCCGGTGCAGTCCAGCTCGAGCCAATCGCCTGCTGGCGTGGGGGCAATCCCCTTGACCCGCAATACGCGGCCGTACCGGCCGGAGGACACCTCGTGCGCAAGACGCCGCAGGGCGTCCTCTGTGTAGCATGCCGTAGGGCGTCGGGACCAGCTGACAAAGGTCTGTCCCGCGTCATGGCGATGGCGGTCATGCTCGTGGTGATGGTGATCGTGACAGCGGTCTTGTCCGTCCGCCTGGTCATGCACGGCTTCCCGCGCGCGGCGCTTTTCGGCGGCGGCCTCCAGCAGGCCCCGCAGCGCGGCCGGGCCAAGCTCCTGCCACGGCGCGGCGATAATGTCGGCGGCGGGGCCGTGCTGCGCCAAATACCGCGCGGCGTCGCGCAGCGTTTCGGCATCTGTTTCATCCGCATGGCTCATCAGGATGAGGTCGGCGTGCCGCGCCTGGTCGAGATAAAACTCGCCGAAGCCCTCGGCATAGTCCCGGCACAGGCCGGCGTCGCAGACGGTGACGGCGCAGGAAAGGGTAAGAGGGGCCTTTTCAGCCGATTGACGGGCGGCGCGCAGGATTTCCGACAGCTTGGCGACGCCAGAAGGCTCAATGGCGATGATATCGGGCGAAAGACGCTCTGCAATATCGCACAGCGCCCCGGTGAAATCCCCGACAAGGGAGCAGCAGATACAGCCCGACGTCAGCTCGCGGATCTCCAGCCCGGTGCGTTGCAGGAAGGGACCGTCAACCCCTACCTCGCCGAATTCATTTTCCACCAGCACGACCTTTTTCCCTTGCCAGCAGGTCTCGGCCAGACGGCGGATGAGAGTCGTCTTGCCCGCACCCAGAAAACCCGACAGAATGATGATTTGCGTCATATTAACCCTCGTCTCCTTCAAAGTGCAGACGGCTTAGGGCGCTGCATTTCCCGTCCAGGCGGTTGAGACAGCCGAGACCGAGCGCCCCTTTGCCCTCCGGCTGCCGCACATGCCATAAAAGGGCCTGCTCCAGATTCAGATCAGGGGGGACGGACACGGCGTCAAACCGGGCGGCGCCGGCGTCAAGCAGGCTTTGCGACATTTTGCCGCAGAGAAAGATCGTCGCGTCCGGGCAGCGACGCTGCACGCCGGATAGATAACGCGCCAGGCAGGGCGCGACGCTTGTGCAGAAGGTGCGGCGGCCGACGATATCGACTGTAGCCACCGGATCGGCATAGGACAAAATTTGTGCGCCAGCCCGGCAGACCTGTTCGGCGTAATCAAGACAGGCGCTTTCCATCCGCTCGAGCAGCGCGCGGCCCTCTTCTCCGCGCAGCGCCTTGAAAAGCGACCCCATGGGGACAAGCTGGCTGAGGATGGTGAAGATGCCCGTCACGCCGTAGGCGACGCACAGGCCCTGTCCGTGCAGGATGGAGACGGCCTGCATCATGGCGTCGATGCGCGGGCTGGCGATGGGCAGGCTTTTGGGCAGCTCCTGCGCCGACGCATAGGGCTGCTGCGGTACGAAGGCCCCCTGCGCGCTCAGGCGTACAGAGGCGCCAAGCGATTCAGCCTCCAGTGTGTTACAGAAGGGGAGACGGGCCAGCGTCCCGCCGCGCGAATGGCAGACGCCCGCGGCCGCCTCCGCAATGTGCCGGGCATTCCCATGCAGCTCCTGCGGGCGTGCAGGCGCCATGGCGACAAGGACGGCGGGGCTGAGGAGCTCGGGCTCGGCTGTTGACAGACAGACAAAGGGGCTCATGCTCATCCTCCTAAAACTGCATGGCCTTGACAAAGACCTTTTCATATCCTTCCAGGGCCGACAGCTCGATGTAATCGACCTGCCCGGCGATTTCCTCAGCCCGCGCCCGTTCGTCCCGCGACAGCAGGCATAAAAGCGCGCCTGATTTGGAGGTGTTTCCGACATAGCGTACCTTGGGCCCCAGCTCGGCCGGGATGATGCCGGCGCCCGTCAGGCTTTCCACCTTGAGGTGCGCGCCGAACTGTCCGGCGACCAGCACCTCGTCGATATCGTCGGGGGAGATCCCCAAAAATCGCATCATGGTTTGGATGCCCGATAAAATGGCCCCCTTGGCAAGCTGGACCTGGCGGATGTCGTTCTGCGTCAGCACGATGCCGTGCGCAGCGTCCAGTACAACCCGTTTTTTGCCGTCGGGGCCGGCTTCGACCATCGGATGGGGCGTCAGACGGCCGGAGGGATGGATAACGCCCTGCCTGCGCAGACCGGCAATGGCGGCCAGCAGTCCGCTGCCGCACAGCCCGCGCGGGGCACTGTCCCCGATGACGGCCAGCCGGGCGTACAGATCCCCATCTTGGCCGGACAGCTCGACGTCCTCAACAGCGCCGTCGGCGGCGCGCATCCCGCAGCTGATATTCATGCCCTCCAGCGCAGGGCCGGCGGCGCAGGAGCAGGCGCACAGGCCGCCGCTGCGCGACAGCACCATTTCGCCGTTGGTGCCGATGTCGATGAAAAGCGCCGTTTTATCGGTTTTTTCCAGGGAGCAGGCCAGGACGCCGGCTGTGATGTCCCCGCCGACAAAGGCGGAGACGGCGGGCAGGCAGTAAACCTGGCAGGCGCGGGACGCCGGAAGGTCCAGATCGGCTGCCGCGCACGTCTGCGCCCCGCGCAGGGCGGGATGGTAGGGGGTGCGGCCCATACCCGCAGGGTCGGCGTGCAGCAGCAGGTGAATCATGGTATTGTTGGCGCCGATTGTTATTTCATAGACGTCGTCCGGCCCGGCGCCGGCGGGGTTGCGGGCGTACAGATGTCCCAGCAGCTCCCGCAGATCCTGCAGGACGGCCCTTTGCAGCGCGTCCGCTCCCCCAGGCTGGGCGGCGTGCTGGATGCGGGTCATGACGTCCTGCCCAAAGGCTTTCTGGCTGTTGACGCGGGAGGCGCTGTACACCTCCCCGCCGGTGCGCAGATCGACAAGGGTGGCGACCACCGTCGTCGTACCGATATCTACAGCGGCGCCGAACAGCTTGTACGTCGTGTCGCCCGGCTCGGTGCAGACGACCTGCCCTGCCCGCAGCAGCTCGGTGTTCCCCTGGGGGGTCAGGCGCTTGCGCAGCAGCGGCCGCCCTTCGCAGGGCCGCAGCAGGCCGCCGCTGACAATGCCGCCGACCGTCTCCTGCGCCGTAAGCTCGACGGCCATGCCGCCGCAGACAGTGTGCAGGCAAGCCAGCCGCCAGCCGTCATGCAGCGCGTCCTGTGTAAAAAAGCTTTCTTCATCGCCCTGTACGTCGGGGGGATTTTCCAATATGCGTACGCGGCATTTGCCGCACTTGCCCATGCCGTTGCAGGGGGCGTCCATCAGCCCCGCGTCAGCCAGGGCGCGGTACAGGCTCTGGCCCGGCGGGCAGTCAACGCCCTGCGGATTCTGTCCTGGCCGGTATACGGAAATACGCGGCATGGCTCATTCCCCCCGACAGGCGTCTACCATGGCCTGGATGTTGGCAAGCGGCGTTGAAATGGGGATGCCGCAGGCAGGGGCGACAATGTCCGACCCGGCGCGGATAACGGCGCCTGTCAAAGCGCGCAGCCTTTCCCTTTCCACGGTGGCCAGCGCATGGGTGCTGACGTTGCCCATCAGGGCCTTGCCGGGGATATGGGGGCGCAGCTCGGATAAATTGACCATGGAATCGACGCTGACGGCGTCGCAGTGCAGCTCGCCCAGCGCGGGATAGACGCTGCGCAGCTTGCCGCAGATATGGACCAGCTTGACGGGGACGTCGGCGGCGTCCAGCACCTGGTTGACGTACCGCACGGTAAAGTCGCGGAAAAGCCGCAGGCCGAGGATTTCTCCCGTACCGCTCGGCTCGGACAGGCAGATGGCGTCGGCCCCTGCTTCGGCCTGCGCGCGGGCGTAGGGGATGAGCTGCCGTGTGACGGCCTGCATAAAGCGATGGCTCGCTTCCGGCTTTTTAAGAAGCTCGACCAGCAGACGGGCCATATCGATCATGGTGCCCGCCGCGCTGACCGGGCCGCAGATGTTGCCGATGACGGGCACGCCGTCCCCCCGCGCCTTCAAAAGCCGGATAGCGTCCAGCACGGCAGCGGCGCGTCCCTGCGTATAGTCAAACGGGCGAAGGGAATCCACATCCTCTACCGAGCGCAGCGGGGAATCGACGACGTGCGGCTCGACGTTTTCGCCCCCCATGTCGACCCTGGCCCCCATGCCCTCAGCCTCGACGGTGACACAGAAGGGGATGCCGTAGTTTTCAAAACCGCCGGCCTGACGCAGCGCCACGGCCATGCCGGCCATGCTGTGCGCATCAAAATGGGCCTGCGGCCAATAGATGCCGCTCTGCACCATGATGTCGTGATCTATCATGTTCATCATACCGCCCGGACAGATGCAGGGCGGCCGGTCGACGCTGCGGCCGCGGGCTGCGTCAAGCAGCCGCTGGGCGGGGGTGTACTGGGTACTCTTGTCCATGCTCTCTCTCCCTGTTGGCAGAAAGGGCCGCCGCCGGACGAACCGGCCCGCGGCCCTGCTGTGTTTTGTCTTTACAGGCTGGCGGCCATCCCTTTGGCCCAGCCGGCCGCGGCGGCGGCGTCTGCCGTGTAGATGTCGGCGCCGATCTGCGAAGCGAAGGCCTGCGAGACAGGGCCGCCGCCCACCATGACCTTGATATCGCCATACAGGTTTTCTTCCTTGAGCAGATCGACGACAGCCTTCATATTGTGCATGGTCGTCGTCATCAGGGTGGACAGGCAGATGATGCGCGCACCTACTTCCTTGGCCTTGTCGACAAAGGCGCGCGGCTCGACGTCCCGCCCCAGGTCATAGACCTGGAAGCCGGCCGCTTCCATCATGATTTTGACCAGGTTTTTGCCGATGTCGTGGGTGTCCCCCTGCACGACGCCGATGACCACGCCGACGCTGCCGCGGGTAGCATCTTGCCTGAGATGGGGGCGCAGCACGTCAAGGCCGTTGTACATGGCGTCAGAGCAGATGAGCAGCTCGGGGACGAAGTACTCCTCCTGCTCGTACAGCTCGCCCGCCTTCTCCATCCCGCTGGACAGGCCGTCGACAATGCCTTCATAGGCGTCAAACCCGTTGTCAATATACTCCTGCGCCACGCCGGCGACCGCTTCGTCCTCCATTTCCAGCACGCAGCGATCCAGCTCGGCCAGCAGCCTTTTTTTATCAGCGCTCATGCTATTCATCCTTTCCCAAGCTTATGTTAAACCAGATGTTCTTCAATCAGCCCGCGGCACAGCTTGCCCTTCTGCGCGCCGCGCCCGTACCGCCGCGCAGCGTAGATGTACGCTTCTAGGTTTTCGCGCGGGGTGCCGACAGGCACGTCGCAGCCGACGGCAAGGGAATAGCCGCAGGGGCTGTCGCTGCCCTTGATGAGACACTGCTTGACCGATTCGATGACGTCGTCGATGGTGCCGTTGCGCAGCACTTCGGCCGGGGGGACGTTGCCGGAAATTTTCATCTTGTCCCCGACTGTCTGCTTGAGCTCGGCCAAATCCTCGCAGTTGTCGACGCTGAAGGAGGGAAAGCCCAATTCGACAAGATCCTTCCACATGTGCTTTGTGCGGCCGCAGATGTGGATGCCGGGGATGCTGCCGGTGATTTCCTTGATACCGGCGAGCAGGTCGGCCATATGCGGCTTGGAAAATTCGCGGAACATGCGGTCGGAAATAAGATTGGCCGACGTCGCGGGGTCGCTGAGACCGACCGGGATAACGCCGAACTGCTCGCAGTTGTACGCAATCCATTTGAGAGTGCACTGCACGGAAAAGTCGAGCAGGCGGTGGGCGTTTTTCTTGTCGCGGATCATGTCGCGCAGGAAAAGCTCGGGGCTGCGCAGGGAGATCGCCGTCGTCATCGGGCCGGAGCCGCCCGTTACCACCATGCACTTGCCCCCCATGCGCTCACGGATTTCATGCGCCCGCTGTATTTTCCTTTGTAGGAAGGGGTTGGCCGCAGGGTCGAAGACCAGCTCGTCCAGTATGGAGTAGTCCCTGATGACAAAGTCGGTCAGGTAGTCGGTGTCATTTTCGGGGTAGACAGCGGTTGAGCCCAGCGCTTCGCCGACGCCGCGCAGCATCAAATTGGTGTTGGCGGCCATACCATTGCCGCAAAAATCAGCCTTGGCTTTTTCCGCGACGTCAAACTGCACGTCGAGAGACCTGCGGAATTGTCCCGGCGTGTACCCGTAGAGATGGACAAGCGAATGATTCCCGCCCATAGTAAAGGGGATGCGGTCGACCTCCTGCCCCATGGCGTAGGCCTTCATGCGTTCGGGGTTCGTCATGGTGTCGGGATAGTTTTTCATCTCGCGCTTGAGCGTTTCGTAATCCATTGCGATGCCTCCCCGCTGATGCTATCTCAGCTTTTTATAAACGGCGTTGCCGATCAGCTGGATGACCTGCACCAGCACGACCAGGATGGCGACCGTTGAATACATGATTTGGTCGTTGAAGTTGTTATAGCCATATCGTATGGCGATATTGCCCAGGCCCCCGGCGCCGACCATGCCGGCCGCCGTTGTCGCCCCCAGCGCCGCGACGGTGGCAAAGCAGACGACCGACGCGATACCGGGAATGGATTCGACGATGATGACGTGCCAGATGATCTGGAACGTCGACGCGCCAAAGGATTTAGCCGCCTCGACAGCCTCTTTGCTGACCTCGTCCATATGGCTCTGTATCAGCCGTCCCATATAGGGCGACATACTGACGCACAGCGGGAAGATGGCCGCTTTGACGCCGATGGAGGAGCCGGTGAGAAAGCGCGTCACCGGGATGAGGGACACCATCAGGATGACAAAGGGGAAGGATCGGATGAGGTTGATAATGACGTCCATCGTGCGGTAGATAAAGCGGTTGGGACGCAGGCCCTCGGGCCGCGTGACATGCAGGACGACGGCGATGACCATTCCCACGGCAAAGGAGATGAGCACCGTGAAGAACATAACCTGTATGGTGGTGACAAAGGCGGGCCAGACGATCTCGCCGATATATTGCTGTAAGGTAAGCCGTTCCATTGTTCAGGATACCTCCCCGACGGCGCACCATAAAAGCTGCTGCTCTGCAAAAAGCCGGCGCAGCCGGGGGGCGCTGTCCTCTGTGACATTGACGGTGACCTCAGTAAAGGGGTCGCCGCGATAAGCGTTGGTGCTGGTGGAAAGGATTTTGGCGCCGTAGCTGTTGTAAACGGCGGGGATGAGATCCATCTGCCCGGCCGACAGCAGGAAGGAGAAGGTCCTGCCTTCGGCAGGGTAGCTTTCCTTTTCACGGCCCAAAAGGGTCATCAGCGCCTCCGGCTTTTGCAGGAAAACCTCTTTAACGCCGCCGGCCGCGGCAATTTTTCCATTTTCCAGGATGGATATGGTGTCGCACACTTCGCGTACAACTTCCATCTGATGGGTGACGACGATGATGGTCAGCCCCAGCTTTTTATTGATTTCACGCAGGAGACCCAGCACCGCACGCGTCGTTTTGGGATCCAGAGCGCTCGTTGCCTCGTCGCACAGGAGAAGATGGGAGTCAAGCGCCAAGGCGCGCGCAATGGCGACGCGCTGCTTTTGCCCGCCCGACAGCACCGACGGCCGTTCGTCTATCTTGTCGGCGATGTCGACCAGCTCCAAAAGCTCGCGCACCCGATTGTCGACGGCCGCCTTGTCCATTTTCCAGCACCGCATGGGCAGCGCGACATTCTGATACACTGTGCGCCGCTCGATCAGGGAAAACTGCTGGAAAATCATGCCGATACCGCGGCGAAGCTCGCGGATCTGCTGCTTGGACAGCTCGCGGATTTCCGTCCCGTCGATTTTCAGGCTGCCGCTTCCGTACTCCTCCAGCCCGTTGATGCAGCGCAGAAGGGTCGATTTCCCCGCGCCGCTGCGCCCGACCAGGCCGTATATCTCCCCTGTCTGGATCGTCAGGCTGATATTCTTCAGCACCTCCAGCGTGCCGAAGGACTTGCAGAGATTGTGGATTTCTATCATATCAGTTCCTCTTTCGCCCGGCTATTGATGCGCCAAGGCGGGGGATGCCCTTCGGCATCCGTCCGCCCTGGCGCTTTGTGCTAATGAACCTGACAACACCATTTACTGTTCATCACGGAAGAGGATTTTCCAGATGGGGACAGGGTCGTTTTGAGAATTGATAATTTCAACCATCTCGTCGCTGGTCATGGCTTCCATCAGGTCCTTGACCCACTGGGCGTCCTTGTCTTCATCGCGGACCGCGACGACCTGGGGATAAGCGACTTCCTCATCAAACAGCTTGAGCAGGTTGGTCTGATATTTTTCCTGGCTCTTGTTGGAATAGAAGACCATGGCCAGGTCGACGTCGTCCTCCAGCGCTGCGTAGCGCGAGAACATGGAGACCTCGACAAATTCCAGTTCCTTGGGGTTTTCCTCGATGTCGAACAGCGTGTAGTTGGAATCCTCGGGGATTTCCTTCAGCGTGATCCAGCCGATGGAGGCCAGATCCTCCAGGTTGACGGAAAGGTTGCTGGCGTCGTCGGCAACGGCAATGGAAGCGCCGTTGGGCACCTCGTCCAACGAAGAATACTTTTTGGACACAATGGCGTCAATGCTGGACATGAGATAAGGCTCGCAGGCGTGCAGATTGGTGCCGTTGGAAGCGTTGTAGGCCTTCAGATAGGGCAGATGCTGGATGCAGTTGACGTCGATGGAGCCCTCGGTCAGCGCGGTGTTGGCAACGACAGGGTCGTCAAAGACTTTGAGTTCTACCTCATAGCCCCATTCGGCCATCATGTCGGGGACAAAGCTGACGAAGTCCTCGAAGGTGGCGGTGATGCCGTAAACGATCTTCTGCTTGTTGGGATCAGCCTGACGGGTTTCCTCTTCCGTATCCGTATCGTCGCCGGTCTGGGGGTCGTCGTTTGTCTGCGGGTCATCCTGGGCTTGGTTCTGGTCGGCATCGCCGCCACCCTGCGTCTGGGTGTCTCCGCTGCACGCGGCCAGAAGGCCGACGAGCATCATCAATGCGAGCAGCAGGCTCAATGTCTTTTTCATGTTGTCTCTCCTTTTTGAACGTGGTTTTGCTTATTGAAACAGAATCTTCCACTGCAGGGCAGGTTGATTCTTGCTCTCGATGATTTCGACCTGCTTTTCGCTGGTCATAGCCTCCATCAGGTCCTTGACCCATTGGGCGTCCTTGTCCTCGCCGCGCACAGCGACGACGACGGGATAGGCCACCTCCTCGGTGTCGAACAGCTTGAGCAGATTGGTCTGGTACTTTTCCTGGCTGGTGTTGGAGAAGAAGACCATGGCCATGTCGACGCCGTCGTCCAGCGCAGAGAAGCGCGCGAACATGGAGACCTCGACAAACTCTAGCTCCTTGAGGTTTTCCTCGATGTCAAACAGGGTGTAGTAGGACCCTTCGGGGATCTCTTTCAGGGTGATCCAGCCCAGCGAGGCCAGATCCTCGAGATTGACGGAGAGGTTGCTCGCGTCGTCAGCCACGGCGATGGAAGCGCCGTTGGGCACCTCGTCCAACGAAGAATACTTTTTGGATACGATGGAATCCATGCTGGTCATGATATAAGGCTCGCAGGCGTGCAGATCAGTGCCGTTTGCCTCATTATAGGCGTTGAGATAAGGCACATGCTGATAAAAGTTGGCGTCAATAGACCCTTCTACCAGGGCGGTGTTGGCCAGAACTGTGTCGTCAAGGCTTGTAATTTCCACCTCATAGCCCCATTCGGCCATCATGTCGGGGACAAAGCTGACGAAGTCTTCAAAAGAGGCCATAGTGCCCAGCACAATCTTCTGCTTGTCGGGGTCGGCCTGGTGGGTCCCGCCTTCCGGCTCGTCTTCGTTTCCGGTCTGCGGCTCGTCCTGGGTTTGGTTCT
>CAJMOV010000005.1 GCA_905215125.1 uncultured bacterium
GGTAAACATCACAAAAGGGGCTGGTCATTATTGTGCTGATTGCCATAAAACGCCGTAAGCTGCGGCGGGCGCTGTCCGGCGCGCTGCTTGCCGCCGTGCTGATCGGCTTGCCGTTTTTCCCCCTGCCCCCGCGCGACGCGCCCGTCATGGCCCCGGCCGAAGCCCAGGGTACCCCCCTGCCGGCCGTTATGTACCACAGCCTGCTGCGCGATCCGGCTCTGGCCGGTCCCTATGTGCTCTCGCCCGACGTGCTGGAAAGCGACATCCTTTACCTGAAACAAAAGGGATATGAGCCTATCACCATGTCCCAGGCCATCGACTACGTCCTTGGCGGCGGTGCGCTGCCGGAAAAGCCGGTGCTGCTGACGCTGGACGACGGCAACGTCAATAACCTTTTGTATCTGCCCGACATCCTGGAGCGCACCGACGCCTGCGCCGTCGTATCCATCGTAGGCCAATACGCACAGCAATTTACCGACACGCCTGATCCAAACCCCAGCTATGGCTATATGAACTGGCAGGAAATTTCTGAGCTTGCAGGCTCGGGGCGCGTAGAGATCGGGAACCACTCCTACGGCTTTCACGCCCAGTCGCCCCGGCGGGGCTCAACTAAAATGGAGGGCGAAACAGCTGAGCAATACCGCGCCGCGCTGACGCAGGACGCGCAGCGCCTTCAGGACGCGCTGACAGCCAACTGCGGCATCACCCCCCGGGTTTACACCTATCCTTACGGCCAAATCACCGACGGCGCCGACGATATCCTGCAGGATATGGGCTTTGCTGCAACGCTGTCCTGCTATGAACGGGTTACCGTCCTGGTGCCCGGGGATGCCTCCACCCTTTTTTCCATTGGGCGATATAACAGGCCAAGCGGTATTTCCAGCGCTGATTTTTTCCAAAAGATGGGCATTTCATGAATATTTTTCACAGTTAATGGTTTTTTTACATCTTTCCCTCTTTACAAGGCCGTCGGATTATGGTATATTAAATACAGGTTAATGTTTTGAACTTTCTTTTGCTTTACACTTTTTCACATACACACCTCCCTTCTGTGGCTTGTCTGCAGACAAAAAAGCGCAACAGTTGTTGCGCTTTTTTGTTTACCTGTCTCTTTTTTTACGATTTTTTGTATATATTCATTTTTCTATTCATTTCTTCGTGTACTGTTCCAGTCAGTGCAGGCTGTATATCAACTGTATAGGGCAAAATAAACAAAAAGAGCAGGCCGGAAAGAAGCATCCGGCCTGCCTTTCTTTACTCTGCGATCAGATCTCGGTAAAGGCATCCTTGGTCAACCCGCAGATGGGGCAGACAAAATCATCCGGCACATCAGCCCAGGCAGTGCCAGGGGCAATGCCGTGATCGGGGTCGCCAGCCTGCTCGTCATACACATACCCGCAGGGGCACTCGTACTTTTTCATGTCATTTTCCTCCTTTGGGGGACATCCCCGTTTTTATTTTTTCCAGCTCATAAACAAATGATGCCGCAATCGGCCGTCATTTCCTTTATTGTATACCCATACCAGGGCTGTTTGTCAAGAGAAAAAGGCCGGACAGCCGGCCTTTTTGCAATAAGCGTCAATATGCGATGCCGAAAATGACCATCTTGCTCGCCGGCTTGCCGCAGACAGGGCAGACATCGCCGACATGCTCCTGTTCAAACGGGATGCAGCGGGAGGGCATACCGGTCAGCTCCTTGATGGCCTCCTCGCACTTTTCATCGCCGCACCACATGGCCTTGACAAAACGGGGGCGCCCCTCCAGCGCCTTTTTCATCTCGTCGATGGTACGGGCGCTGACGATGTTGCCGTCAAGGTTGTCCTTGGCCTTTTGGTAGATGGCGGCGGCAAAGTCGTCCAGCATGGCGGAAATGGTCTGGGGCAGGCTGTCAAGCGACGCCGTCGTCTTTTCGCGCGTATCGCGGCGCACCAGGACGCAGACGTTGTTTTCTATGTCTCTCGGCCCGATTTCCAGGCGGACAGGCACGCCGCGCATCTCATATTCGGCGAACTTCCAGCCCGGGCTTTGCTCGCTGTCGTCCAGCTTGACGCGCAGGCCGGCCGCGCGCAGGGACGCGGCGATTTCGCCCGCCTTTTCGAGCACGCCCGGCTTGTGCTGGGCGACGGGGACAACGGCGACCTGAATGGGGGCGACGGCGGGCGGCAGCACCAGCCCTTCATTGTCGCCATGGGTCATGATGATGCCGCCGATCAGGCGGGTGGAAATACCCCACGACGTCTGGTGGACATAGGCTAAATTGTTATCCTTATCGGTGAACTGGATGCCGAAAGCCCTGGCAAAGCCCTGGCCAAAGTAATGGCTGGTGCCGCTTTGCAGCGCCTTGCCGTCGTGCATCATGGCTTCAATGGTGTAGGTTTCCTCAGCCCCGGCGAACTTTTCCCGGTCGGTCTTGCGGCCCTTGATGACAGGGATGCAGAGATATTTCTCACACAGCTCCGCGTAGCAGTCCAGGATGTCGAGCGTCTCGCGGCGCGCTTCCTCCTCAGTGGCGTGGATGGTGTGCCCTTCCTGCCACAAAAACTCGCGCGAACGCAGGAAGGGCCGCGTCGTCTTTTCCCAGCGCACAACGCTGCACCACTGGTTGTACAGCTTGGGCAGGTCGCGCCACGACTGGACGACGTGGGCGTAATGCTCGCAGAACAGCGTTTCCGAAGTCGGGCGGACGCAGAGACGCTCCTCCAGCTTTTCGCTGCCTCCGTGGGTGACCCAGGCGACCTCGGGCGCGAAGCCTTCGACGTGATCCTTTTCCTTTTGCAGCAGCGACTCGGGGATGAACATGGGCATGGCGACGTTTTCATGCCCGCGGGCCTTGATCATCCCGTCAAAAATCTTCTGGATATTTTCCCAGATGGCATAGGCGTAGGGCCGAATGACCACGCAGCCGCGGACGCTGGAATAGTCGATCATCTCCGCCTTTTTTACAATATCGGTATACCACTGCGCGAAATCCTGATCCATCGGCGTAATCGCGCGGACAAGCTTCTTGTTGTCTGCCATAGTTTCCACCCCTTAAAATATTTCAGCCTGGCGCGGGCGGCGCCGGCAAAGCCGCCGTCAGGCGCGCGTCATTGCGAAAAAAGGCATGCCGAAGCATGCCTTTACAGTCCACCGGAGCTTACAGAATCGCCAGCACAAAGGTCAGAATAATAAAGACGATGGCGCAAATGGCAGTCAGCTTTTCCAGCTTGGCGTCCAGCGAGCGCGCCTTGTTTTTGCCGAAAAAGGTGTCGGCAAAGCCGTCAATCGATCCGGAAAGGCCGGCTGATTTGCCCGACTGAAGCAAAACAGTGGCGATCAGGATGAGAGAAATAATAACCTGTACGACAGTGAGCGCGGTTTCCATGATGTCAAACCCCCAGAATATCAAATGCCGCCGGCCGGCGGCCCTTGTTTTTCTCATTCATTCCCGCATAATCGTCCTGCGGGTACAGCAACACATAGTATACCATACCCTGTCCGCAGATGCAAGATTTTTTTACTAAAAAACTGCAAGGGCCTGTATTTGCTTGGCTTACGCGAAAGCAGCCGCCCTGTGGGGCGGCTGCTTTGATGGCTTATTTCCGGGCGACAGCCCTCTGGGCGGCGCGCTCGATGGCCGCGGCCGTCAGGTCGAAGCGTTCACGCAGGAAGGCTTCGGTCCCGACCTCGCCAAACTGGTCGTAAATGCCGACCATTTCGACGGGGGCAGGGGTGTTTTTTGCCAGCGACGACGCGACGGCTGAACCCAGCCCGCCGACGACGTTGTGGTTTTCCGCCGTGACAAAGCAGCGGCACTTGCCCGCGTACTCCTTCAGCGTCTCGTCGTCCATCGGCTTCCAGGTAAAGGCGTTGAGCACGGCGGCGGAAACGCCCTGCGCCTGCAGGGCTTCGGCGGCCCTGAGCGCCTCGGCCACCATGATGCCGGACGCGACGATGCAGACGTCCGTACCGTCGCGCAGGCGCGCCATTTTGCCGATTTCAAAGGCGCTGCCCTTTTCGTAAACGCCGACAGCCAGCTTGCGCAGCATACGGATATAATAGACGCCGTAGGCGTTTTGCAGCTCTCGGATCAGCCATTCCAGCTGGACGCTGTCGCACGGCTCAACCAGCTTGATGTCCGGGATGGACATGAGCGTCCCCATGTCCTCAAAGGGCATATGGGTGCCGCCGTTGTAGGCTGCTGTGACGCCAGGATCGGTACCCAGGATACGGACGTTGAGCTTGGGATAGCAGCAGGAAATAAAGATCTGGTCGACGCAGCGGCGGGACGCGAAGGGTCCGAAAGAGTGGGCGAAGGGCACCATCCCGGCTGCCGAAAGCCCGGCGGCGACACCGATCATATTGTTTTCCTGGATACCGCAGTCAAAGGCACGCCCGGGAAACTCCTTAAAGAAGGGCTTGACGCCCGACGAGCCGACCAGGTCGGCGTCCAGCACGCAGATGCGCTTGTCGTCCCGCGCCAGCTCGCACAGGGTGCCGGCGTAGACAGCGCGCATTTCAACCGTTTCCTTTTCAAAGGTCTTTTTCACCGTATAGCTCATGTTTTACTCCCCCTTCACTTGTGCCAGCACGGCCTCGGCCTTTTGCACGGAAGGCGCGAATTCTTCCGCCGTAAAGGCGATGTGGTGGTTGGGGAACCTGCCCATGGCAAACTCGCAGCCGTTTCCCTTGACGGTATCGAGGATGATCATCACCGGCTTGTCCTTCTGCTGCTTGCCGGCGTGGATGGCGTCCAGAATGGCGTCGACGTTATGGCCGTCGACCTTGCATGTCAGCCAGCCGAAGCTCTCGAACTTTTTGACCATGTCGCCCATGTGCATGACGTCGTCGCAGCTGCCGTCAAGCTGCTGTTTGTTAAGGTCGACAAAGGCGATGAGGTTGCACAGCTTAAAGTGGGCGGCGAACATGGCGCCCTCCCACACCTGGCCTTCGTTGCACTCACCGTCGCCCAGGACGAGGTAGGTGTAAGCGTCCCGCCCCAGCGCGCGATTGCCGAGCGCCAGACCGCAGGCCAGCGAAATGCCCTGTCCCAGAGAGCCCGTCGTCATGTCGACGCCGGGGGTCTTAAGCCGGTCGCAGTGGCTGGGCAGACTGGTGCCGCCCTGGTTAAGGGTCTTGAGCACGTCAAGGGGGAAGTAGCCCTTAAGGGCCAGCGTCGCATATAGGGCCGGACCGGCGTGGCCCTTGGACATGACGAGCCGGTCGCGTTCTTCCCAGCCGGGATTCTTCGGATCGATACGCATTTCGCCGCCGTACAGCACGGCCAGCGTTTCAATAATGGACATGGCGCCGCCGACGTGGCCGAAGCCGAGGGCGGCAAATTCCTTGAGCGTCTCTACTCGGATTTCCTCGGCAAAGACGCGCACTGCCTTGTTTTTTTCCATGTTTACACCTGCCATTCCAAAGAGTAAGGGACAAGTTATTTTCTGCTTTTAGTGTACCAGAAATCGCCCCCGGTTGCAAGACGGGCGGCGTCACATGCGTGGGGGCCGAGTTGCCCATCCTGGGCAGACAGCTATTCTTCCCTGACCCGCGCCGTCATCCTGGGTATACCGTCTACGTCCATCAGGACATTGAGCACATGCTGCAGGATAAAGGGCCGCCCGACGCATCAACGGAGGACAACCGCGATGAAAGGCGCCGAGCGAGACGCTTAACCCCCAAGAGGCCGCACTGCGCGGTCTCTTTTTTCGCGCTGTGTCGACCCCGGCCGGGCAGGCATAGGATGGTATGGGCAATCATGCGCCCCATCACACACAAAGGAGAATTGTGCTTATGTCCAACGACGACTTCTATAAAACCAAGATCGTCATGTGTGACGAGTTTGAACGACCTATCCCTCATGCGATCCGCCCCTGCTCCCCCTGCCAAAATACGCCGCAGCCGCAATATCCGCAGTACCAATGCCAGGCGCCCCGGTGTCCTTCATATCCCTCGTGGCAGCCGCACTGCCCGCCGCCTTGCCCCCCCTGCCCCCCGGCGTGGTGTTACCCGCCGCAGTGCTGCCCCAGCCTGATCGCCGGGCCGACTGGCCCGACCGGACCCCAGGGGCCGATGGGTCTGCCCGGTCCCCAAGGCATCCCCGGCCCGACTGGTCCCACTGGCGCTATGGGTATGCCCGGCGCAACGGGCCCCACGGGACCCCAAGGGCCGGCAGGCGCCGCAGGGGCGCAGGGTATCCCCGGCGTTACCGGCCCCACCGGCCCTGCCGGTGTGACTGGCGCTACAGGCCCCACGGGACCCCAGGGCATTCAGGGCTTCGCCGGCGTGACAGGCCCGACAGGCTCCATAGGGCCAACCGGTCCCCAGGGCGTCCAGGGGCTGCAGGGTGTTACCGGCCCCACCGGCCCTGCCGGCGTGACAGGCCCGACAGGCCCCATTGGGCCGACCGGGCCCCAGGGCGTCCAAGGGCTGCAGGGCGTTACCGGCCCCACCGGCCCGACCGGCCCCTCGGGAGAAGCGGCCAGTGACGCCTTCGCCTCCTTTCAGACCTATATGGCCAATTTTACGGCTCATACTCAAATTCCCCTTCTTGAAGCAGTCGCCGATACAACCGGCAGTATTACGCAAACCGGCACCACCCGCATCACCCTTCAGCCGGGTTATTACCTGGTATCTTACAGCGTATCGGCGCTTTTCCGCGCAGCCAATTATATGCAGGTTACCCCCAGCTATAACGGCGCAGCCCATCTGGACACCGGCGTTTATTTTGCCACGGCTGTCAACGGGTCGAGCGCCGGCGGCTCGGCCAATTTCATCATCAACGCACCGGCGGAAACAACCTTTACCCTGACCTATTCCGGTTCGGCAGACGCGACGGAGGGCACGGTTACTCTGACCTTTCTCAAGCTGCGGCGCGGCCAGTAAGTGGCACAAAATTACCGCTTGACAGACGGCGGCAATGCTGTTATAGTGATATTAAATATTGAAAGTCCAATGAACGGGACGGGTAAAGACCCTTATGCCGCCCAGAGAGGGCGCGTCGCTGGCTGTAAGCGCGCCTGCCGCATGTCTGCGCCCCACCACCCGCGAGGATCGCCGCTGAAGCCGTACGGTGTAAGCGCGCGACGGCTTGCCGCCGTTACCGGCCCATAAGCGGAAGCGTCTTGCTTCAAGCAGAGTGGAACCACGGTTTTGCCAAATCGCCTCTGCACCCCAAAGGGGTGCGGAGGTTTTTTATTTATTAATTAAATTCAGACGGAAGGAAGTCTTTAATCATGAACGTAGTATTGAAGGACGGCTCCAGCCTTTCCCTGCAGGAGGGCGCGACGGCGCTGGACGCTGCCAAAGTGATATCGGAAGGGCTTGCACGCAACGCGCTGGCCTGTGAAATCAACGGGGAAACCCACGAGCTTTTCACCCCCCTGAACGATGGGGACAAGCTGAGCATTCTAACCTTTCAGGACGAAATGGGCCGCTGGACGCTGCGTCACACCGCCGCCCACATCCTGGCCCAGGCAGTGCAGCACCTGTATCCCGACGCCCGCTTTGCCATCGGCCCCGCCATTGAAAACGGCTTTTACTATGACTTTGACCGCGACGAGCCCTTTACCCAGGAGGATCTCGATAAAATCGAGGCGGAGATGCGCCGCATCGTAAAGGAAAACCTGCCGCTCGAGCGCTTTGTCCTGTCCAAGGAGGAGGCGCTTGCCAAAATGGCGCACGAGCCGTACAAGGTCGAGCTGATTGAAAACCTGCCGGAGGGGGAGGAGATCTCCTTCTATAAGCAGGGCGACTTCTGCGACCTGTGCGCCGGCCCCCACCTGGTTTCGACGGGCGGGGTCAAGGCCATCAAGCTGACCAGCTGCACCGGCGCTTACTGGCGCGGCGATTCCAGCCGCAAAATGCTGCAGCGCATCTACGGCACCGCCTTTACCAAAAAATCCGAGCTGGACGACTACCTGCACATGCTGGAGGAAGCCAAGAAGCGCGACCACCGCAAGCTGGGCCGCGAGCTGGATCTCTTCATGTTCGCAGACGAAGGCCCCGGCTTCCCCTTCTTCCTGCCCAAAGGCATGGTGCTGCGCAACGTGCTGGAGGATTTCTGGCGGCAGGAGCACAAAAGGGCGGGGTATGAAGAAATCCGCACCCCCATCATCCTCAACGAGGATTTGTGGCACCGCAGCGGCCACTGGGATCACTACAAAGAGAATATGTATTTCACCAAAATTGACGATGAGGACTACGCCATCAAGCCGATGAATTGCCCCGGCGGTATGCTGGCCTACAAGCGCCGCATGTGGTCCTACCGCGACCTGCCCATCCGCTCGGCCGAAATGGGCCTTGTCCACCGGCACGAGCTTTCCGGCGCGCTGCACGGGCTGATGCGCGTGCGCTGCTTCACGCAGGACGACGCCCACCTGTATATGACGCCCGAGCAGATTCCCCAGGAAATCGAAGGGGTCATCGACCTGGTCGACCGCATTTACAAGGTCTTTGGCTTTGAATACCGCGTCGAGCTTTCCACCCGCCCGGAAAACTTCATGGGCGAGATCGAAAAATGGGATATTGCCACCGAAGCCCTGCGCCAGGCGCTTGAGCGCAAAGGGGTCAGCTACCGTGTCAACGAAGGCGACGGCGCCTTCTACGGGCCGAAAATCGACTTCCACCTCGTCGACTCCATCGGCCGCACCTGGCAGTGCGCCACCCTGCAGCTCGACTTCCAGATGCCCGAGCGCTTTGAGCTGGAATACACCGGCCCCGACGGGGAAAAGCACCGCCCGGTCATGATCCACCGCACCGTGCTGGGCAGCATGGAGCGCTTTATCGGCATCCTGACCGAGCACTACGCCGGCGCCTTCCCGCTGTGGCTGTCGCCGGTGCAGGTCAAGGTGCTGCCCATCACCGACCGCGTGCATCCCTACGCCCGCGGCGTGATGGAAAAGCTGGAGCAGGCCGGCATCCGCTGCGAGCTTGACGAGCGCAACGAGAAAATCGGCTACAAGATCCGCGAAGCGCAGATGGAAAAGGTGCCCTATATGCTGGTGCTGGGCGACAAGGAGCAGGAGGCCGGCAAGGTCGCCGTCCGTTCCCGCAAGACGGGCGAAACCGAAGTCATGGGCCTCGACGAGCTGATCGCCAAGCTGCAAAAGGAAATCGCCGACAAGGCGTAAGCCCCATGAAAGCCAAAAAGGCGGTAATCCCTGTGGATTACCGCCTTTTGAAGCGAAAGCGATTATTTTTCCGGGTGCATGAGCGGGATGAAATCGTAAACGCTGGCTTTATTGAGCAGCCTATAACTAACTCCCCCCATCTCACCAGGGGAAATCAGGGTAAACAAGGCCGATTCTGTCTGGCCTTCCGCCGAACGGCAGGTCAGGCCGACATACAGCCGCCCGCTGTCCGACCGGCTTTCCTCCCACCAGCGGCAAAACCTGTACCCGCGCATGACGTCAAGAAAGGCGGCGATTTCCGCAGGGTCGCCGGTTTCGTAGGTTTCCTGCGTGGCATAATCGGTATAGCGGATGGCCGTAACCTCGCCCAGATGCCGCCCGATAAACACATCGCCGGGGCAGACGATCCAGTTGTAAAGCAGGGCGGCGCCGCCCAGCAGCATCGCCGCGCAAGCGGCAGGAAGCATCCGCTTTTTCCATTTTGGAGCCACCGAGATCACTATCTTCGTTTAGGATGTTAAAAAGAACCACGCATGTTGTCCAAGTACACTCCGTTCAGCGCTATGGCTCGGCAATTATTGGGTGATGAAGGATCGGGAAACGCCGCTGTGTTGGCGGAAACCGGTGATATTGACATCAAAAGCGTCGCAAAAATGGCCGACATTCTTTTTTCAAGCTGCATTACTCTTCACTGGCCAGTCCTGCTTTGTTTTGATTGCCAAATAATGCCTGCCATTCCCTTTTCTCCTTCCGTTGCTCTTGCCCTTTTCTAATCACTTTATCATCTGTTTTTATAAAATCAAGGTGTTATGCCGTTTATATTTTTTATAAATCGCCATATACCATTTATCGCTTTTTCCTTGGGCATAATTTCACAAAATATTCAAAAACTAGAGGAACTATTGGCGCGGCCGGGGCGTCTCAAAGAATAGGCAAAACCTGGCGCTTTTTGTCGCCTGCCAGGCCGCGCAAATACCCGATGAAGGAAGGAAAAGCCATGAAGAAATGGACCGCGCTTGTGCTGTGCGCCCTGCTGGGCACAGCGCTGCTCGCCGGCTGCAAAGGCGGCGAAAAGGAACCCGATGTCACACCGGAGGAAATCCTCAACAAGATTGTTGAAACCGTTGGTGAGGACGACCTGCCGCAAATGACCGACATTGACGACGACGCCCTCTCCACCCTGTACGGCATTGACTACAACGTGCTAGAGGATTACCGCGGCAAGACGGCCATGATCAACGTCCGCGCCGACGAGTTCTTTGTCGCCAAGGTCAAAGAGGGCGAGATGGAGGCCGTCGAAGCCGGCATCGCCCAGCGCCAGGAGGATCTTGACGCCACCTGGTCGCAGTATCTGCCCGACGTTTACGAAACGGTCAAGGATGCCCGCGTCGTCAAAAACGGTAGCTTTATCCTGTTCGTCGTATCGGAAAAGGCCGACGACGCCGTCGCCGTCTTTGACGAGATGACCAAGAGCTGATATGGTCTTCAGCAGTATTGTCTTCCTGTTTTTTTATTTGCCCATCACACTGGCAGTTTACTACGTTGCGCCGCGCCCGTGGCGCAACGTAGTCCTGCTGGTTGTCAATCTGGTTTTTTATGCCTGGGGCGAACCGGTGTACATTGTCATCATGCTCTTTTCCATCCTCGTCGATTACACCCACGGGCTGCTGGTGGAAAAGTACCGTGATAACGACAGGAAAGCACGACTTTTTGTGGTGTCCAGCGTTGTCGTCAACCTTGGGCTGCTGGTCTTTTTCAAGTATTACGACTTTATCGTCGTCAGCTTGAAATCCATCATCCCCGCCCTGCCGCTCGAACCGCTTGGACTGGGCCTGCCCATCGGCATTTCCTTCTATACCTTCCAGACCATGTCCTACACCATCGATGTCTACCGCGGCGACGCGCGCGCGCAGCGCAACATCGTCTCCTTCGGCACCTTTGTCACCCTGTTCCCCCAGCTGATCGCCGGCCCCATCGTCAAGTACAAGGACGTCGCCGACCAGCTGGACGGGCGGCGGGAAAGCGTCGAGATGTTTGCAAGCGGCGTGCAGACCTTTATCGCCGGCCTGGGCAAAAAAGTGCTGCTGGCCAACAGCATCGGCGCGCTGTGGGATTCCAGCCTGGCCAGCGTGGGCGAGCTGTCGGCCCTCGGTGCGTGGCTGGGCATCCTGGCCTTTTCCTTCCAAATCTACTTTGACTTTTCCGGGTATTCCGACATGGCAATAGGCCTTGGGCGGATGCTCGGCTTCGAGTTTAAGAAAAACTTCGATTATCCCTATATTTCCCGTTCGGTGACCGAATTCTGGCGGCGCTGGCATATTTCGCTGGGATCGTGGTTCCGCGAATACGTCTATATCCCCTTGGGCGGCAGCAGGGAAGGGCTGTTTAAAACCTACCGCAACCTGCTGGTTGTCTGGGCGCTGACCGGCATCTGGCACGGGGCCAGCTGGAATTTTCTGTTTTGGGGCCTGTGGTACGCCGCGTTGCTTATGCTGGAAAAGGCCTTCCTGCTCAAGAAGCTGGAAAAGGCCCCGCGCGCCGTCGGGCATATCTACGCCCTGCTGGCCGCTGTTTTGGGCTGGGTCATCTTCGCCGTAGAGGATATCGGGTCTATCGGCCTTTATCTGAGCAGCCTGTTTGGCTCCAACGGCCTAGTCGACAGCACGGCGCTGTATTACCTGCGCCTATATGGGCCGCTGATGGTCATTTTGGCCTTTGCGGCGACGCCGCTGCCCAAGATGCTGCTGGAAAAGCTGCGTCGGCGCGAAATCCCCCTGTGGATACCCGTCTTATGCGTTGCCGGGCTGATTTTGTCGACGGCATATCTTGTCGACGCCAGCTATAACCCGTTCTTGTATTTCCGGTTTTAGGAGGCGACTATGCAGGACAAAAAAAGATGCATTGCGCTGTGCGCGCTTTTCTGCCTGTTCATCGCAGGTGGGCTGGTGTGGAACCTTCTGACGCCCGACCGTGTCTTTTCCCCTATGGAAAACCGCAACCTGGCCCAAAAGCCAGCATTCTCGCTCCAGGCCCTGTTTTCCGGCGAGTACACCGCTGATATGGAGACTTATCTGACGGATCAGTTCGCCGGACGCGACTGGTGGGTTGGACTTAAATACTACAGCGAACGCGCCCTTCTCAAAACGGAAAACAACGGTATTTATTTTGCAGGCGGCGACCGGCTGATTGAACGGTTTGACGAGCCGGTGGAGGGCCGGCCGGAAAACAACCTGGCCGCCGTTTCCGCCCTGGCAGAGGCAACCGGCCTGCCGGTCGACTTTTCCCTCATCCCGACGGCGGCGTATATCTATGCCGATTCGCTGCCGAAAAATGCGCCGGGCTACGACCAGCAGGGGCTGCTGGAGCTTGCGGCGCAGACGCTGCCGCAGCAGTATTTCGACCTGTCCCAGGTATTGATGGAAAACCGCGACCTGCCCGCCTTCTACCGCACCGACCACCACTGGACAAGCGACGGCGCCTTTGCCGCTTATGAGGTTATCGCCCGCCGCCTGGGGTTTGAGGCTTTTCCCAAGCCAGAGGGCAAAACCGTCGTTACCGGTTTTTTTGGCACACTGTACTCCCAAGCCGGGGCGCGCGGCTACGAGTCGGAAGACATCGTCTATTATGACGCATCCGGCCTTTCCCTTTGGGTGGATGGGGAGGAAAAGCCCTTTTATGATTTAAGCTATGTCGATCAAAAGGACAAGTACTCCCTCTTCCTGGGGGGCAATTACCCTGTCTGCATCATCCGTAACGAGCAAAACCCCGATGGGGAAAAGCTGCTTCTCATCAAAGATTCCTTTTCCAATTCGCTTGTGCCCTTTCTTGCGCGGCACTTCAGTGAAATTCACATGATCGACCCGCGGTATTACATGTTGCCCATGAGCGAATACACCTCGCAAAACGCCATTGACCGCGTGCTGGTCTTATATCAGACCAAAAACTTTGTACAGGATTCTGCCATCGTGCTGGTGGCAAAATGGGCATGAAAAAGCCCGGACAAGCTGTCCGGGCTTTGTTCTTTTGTCTTTCGACCCCTACTGGCGCGGGGCTCGTCCGCCTGAACGGCGGCCGCCCTGCGGGCGGGATTTTTCCATACCGACAGGGGACACGATGACGCGGCGCCCCGGCTCGCTGCCCGTCGAGTATGTGGTCACGCCCTTGAAATCCTGCAGGGCGGAGTGGATAATGCGCCGCTCATGCGGGTTCATCGGCTCGAGGGCGACCGGCTTTTTGTACTTGAGGGCTTTCTGCGCCGTCTTTTCCGCCAGGGCCTGAAGGGCCGCTTCCCGCTTGCTGCGGTAGTTTTCCGTATCTACGGTAATGCGCCACCGCTCGTCTTCCTCGCGGTTGGCAACGATGCTCGTCAGGTACTGGATGGCGTCCAGCGTTTCCCCCCTGCGTCCGATGACGGCCCCCATATTGTCGCCCGACAGCTCGATGCGGATGACGTGCTCGTTTTCATCTTCCTCGATGCGGATGTCGGCCGGCGCGCCGAAACGGCTGAGCAGGCCGCTGAGGAAGTCGCGCGCCGCCGCGGCGGGGGATGCGTCAAAGCTCACGCGCACAATGGCAGGCTCGCGCCCGATGCCGAGAAAACCTGACTTGGGCTTTTGCACGACCTCAACTGAAACGTCGTCGCGTTCGCGGCCCAGTTCGGAAAGCGCCTTTTGAACGGCTTCGTCGATGGAGTCGCCCTTGGTCTCTATCACTTTCAGCAATGCGCTACACCTCTTTTATTTTAGCTTTTGGGTTTCAGCCGGCTTATACAGCATTTTCGTCAGCAAAAATTCCTGCAAAACCATCAGGATGTTGTTGGAGATCCAGTATACTCCCAGGCCGGCGGGCAGGATAAAGCCGAAATACAGGGACATGGCGGGCATCATAATGTACATCATGCCGTTCATCGACTGGCTCTGGGGGTTTTGCACGTTGCCGGATATTTTTTTGTTGAGCTTCTGGCTGATATAGGTATACAGGATGCTCGTCCCCGCCGAAAGGATGGGGATGAGCCACATCAGGCCAAATTCCTTAAAGCTGGGGGTTGCAGCCAGGTTAATACCCAGGAAGTTGAAATCGACCTGCATAATCTTGTCCGAAATGCCGGAAATAAGGTCAAAATTCTGGTGCATGGCGCCGGCAAGGCCGATTTGCGAAAGGTAGCCTTCCGACATGGTGTAATTGAGGGCACTTGCAATGGAATTGATTTCGTCCGCCGTCAGCTGCATAAAATAGGTCAGCGGCTGCTGGATAACGTAATACAGGCCCAGCATGATAGGCAGGATAATGAGCTGGGGCAGGCAGCCGGCCGACATGGACACCCCTTCGTTGTCATACAGCTCCTGCGCCTTCTGGGCGTACATCTGACGGTCGCGGCCGTATTTCTTCTGCAGCTCAAGCAGCTTGGGCTGGATGCGCTGCATTTCGATCATGCTGCGTTTGCTTTTGATGTTAAGGGGAAGCATCAGCAGCTTTGCGAGCAGAGCAAACAGAAAAATGCTCAGGCCATAGTTGCCGACCAGCTCATAGATAAAGCGCATGATGTAGCCGAACGGCGTGGCGATAAAACTCAGCATCGGTTATGATTCTCCTTTGTCCGATGGCGGCCTGTGCCGCCGCTTGAAAATGGGGCGGATGCTCTGGGGTACAGGGTCGTACCCGCCCCGGCAAAGCGGGTTGCAGCGCAAAATACGCCACAACGCCAGCCCCCCGCCGCAAAGCAGCCCATGCATTTCAATGGCTTCCCGGGCGTATTGGGAGCAGGTGGGGGTAAACCGGCAGCTGGGCTGCCGCTTGAGACCGGACAGGCGGGCGCGGTAAAAGTCAATGAGCCGCAGCGCCAGTTTTTTAAGCATCCGATCCCTTCTCCCGCACAAGGCCGAGCTTTTTCAGGTGCTGGCGCATTTCGCGCATCAGCCCTTCAAACCCGGTATCGAGCGCGCCGCGGCGCGCCACGATGACGATGTCCCACCCCGCGCAGATGTCTTTTTCCGAAAGCCGGTATGCTTCCCGGATTCTGCGGCGGATCCTGTTGCGCGTCACCGCACCGCCCAGCTTGCTGGAAACGGTAATGCCCACGCGGCTGGTGTCTTTCAGGCGATTTTTCATGACGTAGACGGCAAGGCGCCCGCCGGCGCTGTGCTTGCCGCGCGCATACAGGGCGCGGAACCTGTGGTTTTCACTGAGAGATATGGTATGAAGCATGAAACAAGTCTCCCGTTTGCGCAAACGCGCGCTTAAAACATAAGACCGCCGGGAAAGCGGTCTTAAAACGGTTTGTCCTTAGTGGGTCAGCCGGGCTCTGCCCTTGGCACGACGTCTGGCCAGGACCTTTCTGCCGTTGCGGGTTTTCATCCTTTTCATAAAGCCGTGCTCTTTGCTGCGCTGGCGCTTTTTGGGCTGATAGGTACGAAGCATGTTGTACACCTCCCGAATATGAGATATTCAGACACCGCCATGGGTTTATACTAAGCCAAGCCCATGGCGCTGCCTGAAGCCATACGGCACCTTGTATTATATCCTGCCGCAGCCGTCCTTGTCAACAGAAAAAACGGTATTTTGTGCGTGTGGCAGTAAAAAAAGCCCAAAAGCAAACCGTGCATAAATCTACCTATCCTGTGAAAAATAACAGCACGGACATTTGAGAAAGAAAAGGAGAAATCTTAAGATATGAAAGCCACAGGTATTGTGAGAAGAATCGACGACCTCGGCCGCGTTGTCATCCCCAAGGAAATCCGCCGCACCATGCGCATCCGCGAAGGCGAGCCGCTGGAGATTTACACCGACACGGGCGGGAGCGTCATCTTCAAAAAGTATTCCCCCGTCGGCGAGCTCAGCACCTTCGCAAACCAGATGTGCGAAGCTATTTACAAAACCTGCGGGCACACCTGCGTTGTCTGCGACCGCGACAGCCTGATCGCCGCCGGCGGCAATCTGCGCCGCGAGCTGGACGGCAAGCCCATCGGCCCCGAGCTGGAGCAGGCCATGTCGTCCCGCCAGGTGACGCGCAGCGAAACGGGGCTGCCCGTCACCCCAACGGCGCCGCAGGTGACCGCCTCGGCCGTTCAGCCCATTATCGCCGGCGGCGATTTATGCGGCTGCGTCGCCCTGGTGCTGGGCGATCAGCCGGTAGGGGAAATTGAGCTGCGCCTCATCCAGCTGGCCGCCCTGTTCCTGGCCAAGCAGATGGAGGACTGAGTATACTATTGTGCGCCGCGGGGCTTTTGGCCGCCCCGCGGCGCGTTTTTTTAATCGCTTACATTATAAATGGTGTCAAGCAGGGCGCCGTCGCGGTACAACACCTGCGCGACAGGCCGATCGCCCCGTGCGATGGGACGGGGTACGCCGGTCATGCGCTCGGCGCGCTGTTTCAGCTCTTCGATGCCGCATACCGGCAGACCGGCGTCTTTCAGGCGCTGGCGCAGCTCGGCCTGCCTGGGGTTGACAGCCACCCCTTTTTGGGTAACGAGCACGTCGATGGTGTCGCCAGGGGTGGAAACGCAGGCAACACGCCCTGTGACAATGGGCAGGCGGGCGCGGGACAAGGGGGCGATGATCATACTCAGCTTGGCGCCGGCCGCCGTGTCGCTGTGGCCGCCGCTTCCCCCCATGATGCTGCCGCCGGAGTCGGTATGGACGTTGACGTTGAAGTCTAAATCGACCTCCGTCGCGCCCAGGATGACAACGTCCAGGCTGTCGACAACGGCGCTACGCGCGCCGGGGCTGGCGTAATGGGAGGCGGAAATTTCACGGTGGCGCGGATTTTCGCGGATGGACTGCACCGCCTTCAGGTCAAAGCACTGCACGTCGAGCAGCGTTTCAAAACAGCCGTCATTCAGCATGTCGACCATGTAGCCGGTGATGCCGCCCAGACCGAAGCTGCCCTGGATTTTTTCCGCCAGCATAATGTCCTTCAAATACTTGGCTGCCGCCAGGGAAGCGCCGCCCGCCCCCGTCTGGAAGGAAAAGCCGTCTTTGAGCAGGCCGGAGTGACGGATGACGCGGGCCGCCATGTCGGCCATGACCAGCCCGACGGGATCGCGGGTGATCTTGGTCGTGCCCGAGACAATCCCCGACGGGTCGCCGATCTGGGGGACCTCGACGACATAGTCGACATGCGTTTCGTCAATGGACCAGTCCTGAAGGGGATAGGGGACCAGGTTGTCGGTGATGACAACCACCCTTTTTGCATACAGGGCGTCCGGGAAGGCATAACCCAGCGAGCCGCAGGCCGAAGGGCCGTATTTGCCGGTGCAGTTGCCCATCGGGTCGCTCGTCGGCGCGGCGATAAAGGCCACGTCAATGGGGGACGCGCCCCGCTCGATGTCATAGGGCCGGCCGCCGTGGCTGCGGAAGACGACGGGGCTTTGCATCAAGCCCCGGGAGATGTGCCGGCCCAGCCCGCCCGACATGTAATCGGTCTCAATGCGGCTGACCACCCCGTTTTTGATGTGGTCGAGAAGGGGCAGGTGGGCGTCGAACAGCGAGGATGCGTTGACCGTGAGCTCCCGCAGCCCCTGTTCGGCAATGGCCTGCATCACCATATTGAGGACGTAGTCGCCGTTTCGCAGATGATGGTGGAAGGAAACGGTCATGCCGTCTCGCAGGCCGCACTGCTTTACCGCTTCGGCGACCGACGGCAAAATCTTACCCTTTTTCATGCCTTTTCACCTCCAAGGCCCAGCTGCCGGGCCGCTTCAATGGTCTGGCGGGCGCGGGCGACGATGGGGGCGTCGATCATCTTGCCCCGCAGGGAAATGGCCCCGCGTCCCTGCTGCTTGGCCAGCCGGATGGCTTCCAGAACCTCATGGGCGTACTGAATTTCAGCCGCCGACGGGCTGAATACCTCGTTGATGCCGGGGACGTGCCGGGGGGAAATGGCCGCCTTGCCGCTGAAGCCCAGGCCTTTGGCCGTCTGCGCGTCGAGCAGCAGCCCCTCGTCGTCGTTGACGTCGGTAAAGGGGGTGTCGTAGACGTCGACGCCGGCGGCGCGGGCGGCGCACACCATCCGGCTGCGGGCATAGGCGATTTCCGCCCCTTCGCGGGTACGCCTGCACCGCAGGTCGGCCGTCAGGTCTTCACCGCCGAGGAAAATGGCGGCGACGCGCGGGCAGCTTGACGCAATCTGATAGGCGTTTTCCACGCCAAGGGCCGTTTCAATGAGCGGGATGAGCCGCACCGTGCCGGCAGGGAGGTTATGCTCCCGTTCCAAATCCGCGATAAAGCGATCAACGGTTAGCACGTCCTGCGCGCAGGACGTTTTGGGCGGCATGATGAGGGAAGGGCGCAGGGGGATGATTTCCCGCAAATCGTCCTGCCAGTAAGGGGTGTCGATGGCGTTGATACGCACAATGATCTCGCACCCGGCGTAGCCGAGGGCTGAAATGGCGCTGCGCACCAGGATGCGTGCCGCGTCCTTTTCATCGGGGGAGACGGCGTCCTCCAGGTCAAAGATGACGCTGTCCGCCCCCAATGCGTCTCCGTTTATCAGGATATTGGGGGTATTGCCGGGCAAAAAAAGCATACTGCGGCGCATTTATTCCTCCCCCTTTCCGCGGCGCACGGCCGTCTCGGTCCGCGCGCGGATGACGCACTCCAGCGCACCGCGGTCGACGACGCGCACTGCGGCAGCCTGCACGCCCATGCTTTGCAGCACGTCGCGCACCGCGCTTTCTATTGCCGCGCCGAACTGCTGCTTGACGACCGACTCCACCGCAACCTCCAGAGCGTCGGACGGCGAAAGCTCAATCATCACGTCGCTCGATTCCAGCGTGCCGGCCGAAGCCTTGCGGACAATCTTTGTCATAAAAACACTTCCCTTCCTGTTTTGCGCGTGATATGATGATGGTAAAATCCCCGTCAAAAGGAGATGGTTTTTTGTACAGCGCCACAAAGGTCCAAAACAGCCACCGTTATAGCATTTATTTTGCGCCGCGCGGCAGCCGGCGTATGTATGATTTGGGCATGCAGATCGCCCAGCTTTATCTCAACCCGTCGGACAAGCTCATCGGCTTCATCGGTGAAGCCGGGTCGGGCAAAAGCATGCTGGTGCGCGGCATGTTCCCCGGGCTGGAGCTGACCAACGACGACGAAGGGGTCAACGTCCGCCCCCTGCCCCTTCTGTCCATCGACGAGCAGACCGGTTTCTATTCTCCTCACACCTATCACGTCGACATCCGCTTTGAAATGGGCTTTACCCAGATGCACGTTTTGACCGAAGCCATCCAGGAAGCGCTGGCGCGGGGAAAGCGGGTCATCGTCGAGCATTTTGATCTCATCTACCCCTTCTTAAAGCGCAACGGCGACCTGCTCATCGGCGTCGGACAGGAGGTCATCGTGACGCGGCCGACCGTATTCGGCCCTGCGCCGGACGACCTGTATGTCATCGTCTCCCGCTCGCTGCGCATCCGGCAGATGGCGCACACGGCAGAGGACCTGTGCGAGCGCTATCTGCCCGACTGGCGGCACCGCAAAATGCAGCACGACGACGTCAAAAACGGCTTCGTCCTCGTCTTTCATGAACAGCCCGATCTGGATTTTGACGAAATCGAGAAAAACGTCCTGCGGGATATCGAGCTGGATCTGCCCGTTTCCTACGTCGACGAGGGGCATGTCATGATAGGGGACGAGCTGCACCCCTGTACCGGGCCGCGCACCCATGTGCCCAGCACCGGCCTGGTCAAGAACTTCCGCCTGGTGCACAAGGTATTTTACGACGCCGCGCGCGACCGCTATCTGGTCGTCGGGCTGGTCGGCGACGAAGCCGAGCCGGAGGAGGATCTCAACCGCATCAAGATGTTTTAAACCGCCCAAGGCGCGCTGCGAAAGACTTGCTTTCGCAGCGCGCCTGCTTTAGATTTCTATTTTCGGGGGCCAATCAGAGGGGTGCAGCGTAACCCGCTCAAAGCGCCGCCAGTTTTCCCGCAGGTACTGCTTCTCCTCCTCCGGCTGGGCTTGGAACCATTCTTCCTTTTCCATATCGGGATGATAGACGTGTTCCCGCCACAGCTCGACGCCCAGTGCGGGGAATTCGTAAGTATTGGCCCACATTTCATTGGTGTAACCGTCGTCGCTTTCCCAGGTATAGGGCGCAATCCGGGCCAAGTCGGCCACCACATCCTCGGCATTGCGCTGAAAGACAACAACGTCATTGACCATAACAATCGCCTCGTCCGCAGCGCCTTGCAGCAGGCCGACCGTGTACAATACCCCATTCCTGTATAAAACCGGATAGATCTCGTTATCCGTCACACCGTACGTCAGATATTGTATTTTCCCGCGGCTCAATGTGCCTTTGCCTATACAATAGGTCTTGCAGCGGACAAGGCCCTCCTGCGCCGCCTTTTCATACTGCTGCTTGAACCATGCGTCAGCTTCTGCCTGCGGCATCCCCAAAAACAGATCTCCGATTGACTGATTTGGGGTTATGACAATTTTTTTCATATGGCGGGGCCGTTTTTCGGGGCTCAGGCCGCCCTTCTTCCCGCCCTGCCGGGCTTGTAGCGGAGCCTCGGCAGGGGAGAGAGGGCGCGCGGGAATCTGCAGGCCGTATTTTTTTGCAATGGCCTCCTTTTTCGCTGCCGTGATTTCCGGCATCAGCCCTGCATCCACGCCTTATTTCTTGGCGGCGCGCAGGGCGAGGATGCGCTGCATTTCATTGTAGACGATCATAAAGCCTTCGTCGACCCCCATGCCCGGCTTTGCGAGGATTTGGTCGGGCTGGGTGGCCATGGCGCACTGCACGCAAATTTGCGCAGAGCGGTCGGTTTCGTTGCAGGTGCCGCCCTGGTAGGCGCCGATACCCTTCTCCTTGCAGTAGAGCA
>CAJMOV010000006.1 GCA_905215125.1 uncultured bacterium
CATCGAGCAGAAGCCGGAAAAATATCACGACCCTATCGCCCAGGGCGGCAGCAACGTCTCCGGGGGACAAAAGCAGCGGCTGTCCATCGCCCGCGCCATCGCCAAGGATCCCGCCATCTATCTGTTTGACGACAGCTTTTCTGCACTGGATTATAAGACCGACACCGCCCTGCGCCGCGCGCTCAATGAAAATATCCAGAGCGCCACCGTTATCATCGTCGCACAGCGTATCAGCACGATCCTTCATGCCCAGCAAATCATCGTGCTGGACGACGGCGAAATCGCAGGAATCGGCACCCATGATGAGCTGATGCGCACCTGTGCGACCTATCAGGAAATCGCAAAATCCCAGCTTTCAGAATCCGAGTTAGGAGGGATGCAGGAATGAGCCATCACGACAGCCATAACCGCCGCCCCCGCGGACCGATGGGTGGCCCGATGCGCGGCATTGTCCCTGGCGAAAAGGCCAAGGACTTTAAAGGCACCATCAAAAAGCTGCTGTCTCACATCGGCCGCTTCAAAGTGGTGCTGGTGCTTGTCGCCATCTTCGCCATCGCGGGTACGGTGTTCAACATCATTGGGCCCAAGATTCTCGGCCGCGCTACAACGGAGCTTTTCACCGGCCTTGTCGCCAAGGTCTCGGGCACAGGCAGCATCAATTTTGAAAAAATCGCCTTTATTCTCCTTTCTCTTCTGGGGCTGTACCTCTTCAGCTCGGTCTTTTCCTTCTTCCAGCACTGGCTGATGAGCGGGGTGACACAGAAGGTCTGCTACGGCCTGCGGCGCGACATTTCTGAAAAAATAAACCGCATGCCCATGAAATATTTTGAATCGCGGACCGTCGGCGAGGTACTTTCCCGCATTACAAACGATGTCGATACATTGGGGCAGAGCCTGAATCAGAGCGTCACGCAGCTCATCACTGCGGCGGCCACGCTGATCGGCGTGCTCGTCATGATGCTGAGCATCAGCCCGCTCATGACGCTGATCGCCATCGTCATCCTGCCCATTTCCGCAGGGCTCATCTCTCTAGTAGTCAGGCACTCGCAGAAATTCTTCATCGCGCAGCAAACCTATCTGGGCAACCTGAACGGCCAGGTTGAGGAAACGTACAGCGGCCACAACGTCGTCAAGGCCTTCAACCGCGAGCAGGCTGTGCTGGACGAGTTCACCCAGACCAACCGCGCCCTGTACGATTCGGCGTGGAAATCGCAGTTTTTGTCCGGTCTGATGCAACCCATCATGATTTTAATCAGCAACCTGGGATATGTGGCCGTTGCTGTCGTCGGCAGCCTTCTGGCTGTGCGCGGCGCCATTACGGTCGGCGATATCCAAGCCTTTATCCAGTATGTCCGCAACTTTACCCAGCCCATCCAGCAGGTGGCGCAGATCTCCAACATGCTGCAGTCCATGGCAGCCGCTGCCGAACGCGTTTTTGAGTTTTTAAACGAAGAGGAGGAGAGCTCCGCAGGCGAGAAGCCCTTCCCGCTTGAAACTATCCGCGGCGAAGTGGAATTTCAGCATGTCCGCTTCGGCTACACGCCGGAAAAAACCATCATCCGCGACTTTTCCGCCAAGGTCGAGCCAGGTCAGATGGTGGCCATTGTCGGCCCAACAGGCGCGGGCAAGACCACCATGGTCAAGCTGCTCATGCGCTTTTACGACATCAATAACGGCTCCATCCTGGTCGACGGCCACAACGTCAAGGAATATGAGCGCAGCGACCTGCGCCGGGCCTTCGGTATGGTTTTGCAGGACACCTGGCTGTTCAAGGGCACCATTATGGAGAATATCCGTTACGGCAGGCTGGACGCCACCGACGACGAGGTCATCGCCGCGGCAAAGGCGGCCCACGTCCATCACTTTATCCAGACGCTGCCCGGCGGATACCAGATGGAACTCAATGAGGATGCGACCAATATCTCACAGGGCCAGAAGCAGCTTTTGACCATTGCCCGCGCTATCCTTGCCGACAACAGGATCATGATTCTGGACGAGGCGACGTCCTCGGTTGACACCCGTACCGAGCAGCGTATTCAGCAGGCCATGCGCAACCTGATGGCCGGGCGTACCAGCTTTGTCATCGCCCACCGTCTTTCGACCATCCGCGACGCCGACCTTATTCTGGTCATGCGCGACGGCGACATCGTCGAGCAGGGGAACCATGAAGAGCTGCTGGCCAAAGGCGGCTTCTATGCCGAGCTTTACAATTCCCAATTTGAAGACGGCGCAGCCTAAAGTCCCGACCATGCAAAAGCCCTCTGCCGCGGCAGAGGGCTTTTTTGCTTTATTGTCCGCTTTCCTGTACGCGCAGCATACGGTATCCGACGCCGATGTGGGTCTGGATATACTGCGGCTCCGAGGGCACGGGCTCGATTTTTTTTCGCAGCGTCGCCATAAACACACGCAGCGACGGCGTTTCTGACGGAAAGGCGTTACCCCAGATTTCCTTGAGGATATAATTATGTGTCAGTACCTTGCCGGTATTTTTAGACAGCAGGCAGAGCAGGCGGTATTCAATAGGGGTCAGGTGAACCTCCTTTTCCCCGATAAAGACGCAGCCGGCAGCGTAATCTATGGTCAGATCGCCGTTATGGTAAACGCTGGCCTGTTCACTGACCTTGCTGCTGTCAAACCGCACGCGGCGCAAAGCCACGCGCAGCCGCGCGAGCAACTCGTCTACGCTGAAGGGCTTTGTCAGGTAGTCGTCGGCGCCGGCGTCCAGCGCTTCGACCTTATCGCGGTCCTCACTTCGCGCGCTGACGACAATGATGGGCGTATTGCTCCATGTGCGGATCTTTCGGATGATGTTGACCCCATCCATATCGGGCAGCCCGAGATCCAGGATGATGACGTCGGGTCGATACGAGGCGGCGTCCAATATGGCGGAGGCGCCTGTCCTGACGCTGTGGAACTGATAGGACTGCGTCTCCAGCGTTGTGGCGATGAGATTGCTGACGGCAGCGTCATCCTCAACGACAAGGATTTGCGGTTTATTCATCGGTTTTGACCTCCATTGCTTTCAGAGTAAAACGGAATACCGTGCCCTGGGGCATGTTGTCGCGCACGCTGATAGTCCCCCCGTGGGCCATTACGATGGATTTGCACAGCGACAGGCCCAGGCCCATGCCCCGCCGCCCGTCGCCCCGCGTGTTTCCCGCTGTGTAGAACATTTCAAACAGCTTGGCTTTGCTATCGTCGGGGATACCGGGGCCGTCGTCGGCAATTTCAACGGCGACGTCTTCGCCGTCCCGCCGGGCGGACAGGGTGATGTGGGATCCGGGCGGGGTGTACTTGACGGCATTGTTGACAATGTTGATGATGACCTGTACAATGAGTCGCGCGTCCATCTTGGCCATCAGCATGTCGTCGTTTAGCTGCGAGGTGATGACATGCTCGCCAGCGCGGCGATCCAAGTGAGACAACGCTTCACGGAAAACTTCGTCAAGCAGTTCTGGTTCCAGCTGGATGTCCATGCTGCCGTTTTCAATACGGGTGACGGAAAGCAGATTTTCTACCAGGTTGACCAACCACATGGCGTCGTCGTAAATATCAGTGTACAGGCTGTGCTTTTTTTCCTCATCCAAAACGGCGGAATTGCCCAGCAAAATACCCGCGTTCCCCGAAATACTGGTCAGGGGCGTGCGCAGGTCGTGCGATATGGCGCGAAGCAGATTTGCGCGCAGCTCCTCCTGGCGGGCGCGCAGCTCAATGCGCTGCTTTTCCGCATCCAACCCGGCCTTTTCCAGCGCAAGGCCACATTCGCCCAGCAGGGAGACAAGGAGGTTCTTTTCATACGCTTCCATCGTCCCGCGGCCGTCCATCCCAACGCCAATGACAGCCTGTACCCCCGCCTGTCCGCGCACTGCCATGTAGAGGCATTTGGCGCTGGGCAGGGTGTTGGTCCCCGCGCCGGCGTGCTTGTTGTTGACAAACACCCACTGCGCGACAGCCGCTTCGTCGGCAGTCGTATACTTCGACATATCCTGTCCCGGTCGGACAGGAAAGAGCAAAGGGGCGGACAGTCCCTTTCCTTCCGGCATATAAAAGATGACCGGGCACTCCAGCAGCTTAACGATCTGCACAGCCGAAACCTGGACGATTTCCGCCTTCTCATCAGCCTGCTGCAATTTCTGGCTGGTCTGGAGAAGCACTTCCGTCCTGTACGCCTTCTGCGCCGACAGCCGCGCCTGTTTCTTCACCTTGGTGGTCAGAGAGCTTGTAATAAGGCTGGCTGCTAGCATGATAAAAAAGGTGACGGGATAACCGACGTCGCGCGCTGACAGCGTGAACCGCGGCTCGGTAAAGAAAAAATTAAAGACAATGACGCTGAGAACAGATACCAGCGCGCTGGCCACCCATCCTTCCGTCCAGATGGAGGTGATGAGCACCCCCAGAATGTATATGGTGATGATGTTGGCCTCGCCAAAGCCCAGCTCAAAAAAGGCAAAGCTGATGAGGGTGGCGGCTGCCAGCACAGCCAACGACTTGAGTCCGTCAGAGGGCGAAATGCGCAGCCCGGCCCTCGCCTTGCCGCGGGGCGGCGTATACGGCGGCCGGCTGTCGGGAATGACATAAACGTCCAGGCTGGGGGCCAGCCGTGTCAGCCGGTCGATGAGCGAACGCTGCGGGATAAACGGATAACGGCGGTTGTTGCTGCGCCCGATGACAATTTTGGATACGCCGCTGACCTTGGCATATTCTGCAATCTGCGCGACGATATCATCACCATAGGCGGTGGCGATGCGCGCGCCGAGATCCTCCGCCAGCTTGATGTTCCTGCGCAGCCGCCGGCGATCCTCCTCCCGCATCTCGCGCGCGTCCGGGTGTTCGACATACAGGGCGGTAAAGCTGCTGTGAAAAGCCTCTGCCATGCGCGCCGCGGCGCGGATGACCTTTGCGTTTGACGGCGAGGCTGAAAGGCAGGTAAGGATGTGCTCGCCCGCCCTCTTAGGCGCCACTTCCCCCTGCTGTTCGGCCGCGGTGCGGCTCAGCCGATCCGCCGTGCGGCGCAGGGCGATTTCACGCAGCGCCGCAAGATTTTTAGGGACGAAAAAGCTGGTTAGGGCCTTCTGCGCCTGCGCCGCACGGTAAACCTTGCCCTGCCGCAGGCGCGCAATAAGATCCCCAGGTTCAATGTCGACCAGCTCAATCTGCGCTGATGAATCAAAGATACTGTCGGGCACGCGCTCGGAAACGACAACCCCCGTGATGGAGGATACGACGTCATTCAGGCTTTCCAGGTGCTGAACATTGACGGTGGTATAAACATCAATGCCGGCGCGCAGCAGCTCCTCCACATCCTGATACCGCTTGCGGTGGCGGCTGCCCTCGACATTGGTGTGGGCCAGCTCGTCAACCAGGATAAGCTGAGGATGGCGGGCGAGCGCGGCGTCAAGATCAAATTCTTTTAATAAAATACCCTTATATTCAATTTGCCTGGGGGGTAAAACCTCCAGCCCCTCCAGCCTGGCCATGGTTTCCGGGCGGGTATGCGGCTCAATATAGCCCGCGACGACGTCAACCCCGTCTTTTTTGGCTTCATGCGCCGCCTCCAGCATGGCGTAGGTCTTGCCGACGCCTGCGGCATAGCCGAAAAAGATTTTCAGCCGCCCCTTGCCGTTCTGCTCCTCATTTTCACGGATCTCGTTGAGCAGCGCGTCCGGACTGGGCCTTTCGTCCATCTGCATCCTCTCCCCTTTTTGCCGATATTAATGCTATTATAACACGGATGCAACCCCAAAGGGTTATCAGATCGTTTGAATTTTTACACCAGCATAAAGATTCTGTTAAAATTAACCCCTTTTCTTAATGCAGCCTTTATACGCAGCACTTTTTCTTAACGACCTCTTTATTTTTGTTATGATATGCTGTACCTGTATCATTATCTCCATATTTATTCGGCCTTAACACGCCGCTCTGCGAGGAATCAAACATGTCACCGTGGAACAGCAACCGCGTTTCCCCCGCGCAAATCATCATCATCGGCTTTATCCTGCTTATCCTGGCCGGCACGCTGCTGCTTATGCTGCCCCTGTCTTCACGCAGCGGCCAGATCACCCCTTTCGGCGACGCGCTTTTTACCGCGACCTCCGCCACATGTGTGACGGGCCTGGTCATCAACGACACTTATACATACTGGTCGCCGTTTGGGCAGCTGGTCATTCTTCTGCTCATTCAGGCAGGAGGCATGGGGGTTGTCACTCTGACCGTCGCCGTTTCCATCATCATGGGAAAGCGCATTGGGCTGAAGCAGCGCTTTGTCATGCAGGAAGCCATTTCGGCCCCGCATATGGGCGGCATCGTGCGTATGACGGGTTTTATCATACGCGTCACCCTGATAACAGAAGGCGTCGGCGCGCTGCTTCTTGCCTTGCGCTTCTGTCCGCAGCTGGGCCTGTGGCGCGGCCTGTGGTATGCTGTTTTTCACTCGGTATCGGCTTTCTGTAACGCCGGTTTTGACCTGATGGGCCGCGACGCCCCCTTTTCCTCCCTGACCGCTTTCAGCAGCGATCCCGTCGTCCTCCTGACCGTCGCCGCTCTCATCGTGATGGGCGGCATCGGTTTTTTTGCCTGGGACGACGTCAAGCAGCACCGGCTGCATTTGCGCGCCTATCGGCTTCAGACCAAGCTGGTGCTGACGGTAACGGCCGCCTTGCTCATCCTGCCCGCCCTTTATTTTTTCTTCTATGAATTCAACCTGCCGCAATGGCAGGGGATGCCGCTCGACGAGCGGGTTCTCAGCTCTGTTTTCCAGTCGGTTACACCCCGAACCGCCGGCTTTAACTCCGTTGATCTGACTCTTCTCAGCGCGCCGGCAATCCTGCTAACCATCGCGCTCATGCTTGTTGGCGGTTCGTCCGGTTCAACAGCCGGCGGCTTTAAGACGACGTCGCTCGCCATGCTTTTTCTCTCCATCCGCGCAGTATTGCGCAGGAAGGACAGCATACAAATTTTTCAGCGGCGCATCCCGCCGGACGTGCTGCGCAGCACAGTCGCCATCGTCATGCTTTATCTTCTGCTCTTTCTGTCGGGCAGCTTCCTGCTCTGCTGCTTTGAGGGCGTCTCCATGTCGGCGGCGATGTTTGAATGTGCCTCGGCCGTCGGTACGGTCGGTCTCTCCCTCGGTATCACGCCCGAGCTGGGCGTGGCTTCGCGCCTTATCCTCATCGCTCTGATGATTTTCGGTCGGGTCGGCGGGCTGACTATGCTTTACGCCATCTCCGGCGGCCACGCCCCCGCGCCGTCCCAGCTGCCGCAGGAAAAAATAGCCGTAGGCTAAGGGATGCCCAACACACGCCAATATCTAGGAGGTTGTTTTATGAAATCGGTTTTACTCATCGGACTGGGCCGCTTCGGGCGGCATATGGCGCAGAAGCTGCACCAGCAGAAGCATGAGGTCCTGGCCGTTGACATCAATGAGGAACGGGTCGACGCCATACTCCCTTATGTGACCAGCGCCCAGATTGGCGACGGCACCAACGAGCAATTTGTCGCCTCCCTGGGGGTGCGTAACTTTGATTTGTGCGTCGTCGCTATCGGCGATAACTTCCAAAGCTCGCTGGAGACGACGGCCATGCTCAAGGACTGCGGCGCCCGCTTTGTCGTCGCCCGAGCCAACCGGGACGTCCACGCCAAATTCCTTCTGCGCAACGGCGCCGACAGCGTCGTCTACCCTGAAAAGGAAATGGCGGTGCGCACCGCTGTAAAATACGGCTCCAACAACGTATTTGATTATATCGAACTGACCGATACCCATTCCATTTACGAAACCCCGGTCCCCCCGTCGTGGGAAGGAAAAAGTATTGTGCAGCTCTCGGTGCGCACGCGGTATCACATCAGTATTCTGGCCGTCAAGCGCCGCGGTCAGCTGGATCCTTTGCCCAAGCCCGACCATGTGTTTCACAGCGGCGAAAGCATGCTTATCCTGGGCGAAAATCGGGATATCGAACGCTTCCTTCAGCGCTGACCCAATTTATCAGGCCTCCGTCCCAACGGGAGCAGAGGCCTGCTTTACCATTCCAAACGGATGGGAAATAGGATTTTCAGAAACATTTTTTCCGCCGGGCTGCCGTTTTCATAATGAAAACGCCGCCGGGCGCCTTGCGCGTCCTGGATGTCAAAGGCCCCTGTCTGGTTGACGATTTGAAATCCCAGCGCTTCCAGTACCGACTGCAGCGCCACCTCCCATTCCAGCAGGTGAACCGCTTCATCCTGCTCGTAAAGCGCATACAGCCATTCAAATTCGCGCGAGCAGACGCCGTCTTCCAAAAATGTGCGCCACAGCGCTGCTTTCTGGCCAATGGAAAGCCCGTCTAGGCAAGCGGAAGCCTCTGCCTCGCCATCCAGGGGGCAATAACAGAAAAGCGCTCCGGGCATGGGATCGGCCAGCCCCTGCTCGCAATAAAAGTCCTCATACTGCCGCGGAAGCGCGACGCAGCCGCGCCCTGGACGAATACGGGAAAGCAAGGCGGACAGGGCAGCCGCCTGACGTTCATCCCCGCATTGTATGCGCACGCACAGATCACTGAGCATTTCAAAGCGCTTGCCGGACACACAGCGCAGCTCGATCAGTACCTTTCCATCCTGCAGCCGGGCTGAAATTTCACCGGTTTCACCGCTGCACACCGTTCCATAAGCCGCAGCCGGCCAGCTGCCGGAAAGCAAGGCGAGAACCTCGCCGTACTGCCGCGCAAAATCCCCGCAAGCAAAGCCTACGCCCCTCAGCAGCAGGGTGACAAATCGTGACCCTGAAAACACCGAGGGGCGCAGATCAAAGTCCGCGCACAGGCCTGCGGCCAGAACCGCCGCAAGCCGTCCCGGCGTTTCGGATGCAATCTGCCCGCTATATGGCAGCTTCATGCTATCCGCCAGTCTTTTTTCGTACAATTTGGTCATATCCGTACCCTCCTGCCCAGGGTGATTCGACGGTATCAATCACCTGACGCCATAGCTGAAAACAGCCTGTCGGAACTGCTTACGCCGATTTGCTCCCCGCTTGACGCCGGCCCCGCGCCTGCTGCACAGTCTCTCGCCCCTGTGCCCTCTCACAACATCCCCAAAAGCCAAAGGATTGGCACAGCGCCTGCCGCGGCAACCATCGTAACGGCCGCCAGCAGCAGCACCGGTGCAGCGAAAAGGGTCAGCGGGATGACGGCCGCCGGATGCCGGCGCGCAAAGGCTTCCCACCAGCTCTCCGAAGAACGCTTTTCCTCTTTTCGCGCTGCAAGGTTCGGAAAATCCGGACGGGGTTTCACTATTGTCACGCTCTAACATCTCCTGTCCTATCAACACCTGTGCAATCCAGGCAAATAAATATACAGTTCGTATTTACAGATTATACGGATATCAAAATGCCTTTACGGCGCGCCACCCTAACAAAACGGATGCAGCTCCAACGCCCATATATCTGTTTTTCTAGTTCCTATACCTATATTCAGTTTATTACCGAATGGATTAGCGTGCCGTTAGGACTTGTCGGCATCCGTTAAAATAGAGTAAAGCCCCTTCTCCTTTACCGCAATTTAATACCTCCTTTTATGCCTTAACGCCATTCTTAGCCTTTCAGCGCTATACTAAACAAAAGGAGGTTTTTTTGTGGACATTATACGAAATATCCTCTTTGTTTTGCTACTGTGTGCCGCAGCAGGGTTTGGCTTCTGGCTGATGCACCGTGTCGATCGCTTTGTCGCCCGCGGCGGTGTGGGGTCGGACAAGGAGAACCCGAATCCCGCTGTGCGGCGCTGAAATATGCCCTCATCCCAGGCCGGAATCCCCTTACGGCCTTTTCCTAAATAAAATCCCCTGTCCGGCGACGAACAGGGGATTTTTTCAAAAAGCCCTCTGCCGGCAGCAGAGGGCTTGCTTATTTTATATCGCCGCCAGCGCGCGCCAGACGGTTCATCCCTTCAACCAGCTCCTGTGCGACCTGGCTGCAGGCATCCTGATAGGGCACTCCGTCCGGGAAGCGAACAGCTTCGCCGATGTACATAATCTTACTGTCGCGGCAGCAGTGTACCGGCACAAAGGCCAGATGCCGCCCTGTCTGGCGGTAAAATCGCTTCTCCAGGTGCAGAAAGCCGGTATAAATCTCGCCGACGTCCACTTCAGCGCTGGAATAATCCCGGTCGGGACACAGCAGGACGCTGCGCCCCTTTTCCAGCGTCTGGACGGAATCGCGCATCGTCTCGCCGACGCGCACGCTGCCGCGATAAACCGGTATCGCGCGGATGCCGCGCAGCACAGCCGGCATGACGGCGGCCATCGCTCCCGCGCCCACCGCAGCAAGCGGCTTTGGCCAGCCCAAACGCTTTGTCAGCGTATACCCGTAAAAATGCTTAAAGCAGATACCCGGACGGCAAAAGACGCCCAGCGCCCACAGGCGCGGTTCCTGCGGGATAAGCGGCGTCGCATGCAGCGGGCCGTATAGGTCCTGATGATGCACAACAAAAACAGCCGGGGCTTTTACCGTGGCGGCGCCTTCGACGCTCCAACGCCAAAGCACCCCGCGCGCGCAGATGACCAGCAGCCGGCCAAAGGCGTTATAATGCCCTTTCAACGGCCCGCCTCCTCCCTGGCAAAGACCCAGCGCAGCTGGATTTGATAGCTGGCCGCCGCCAGCACCAGGTCGATGATCAGCTTGGAAACCAGCTCGTCAAGCCGCAGCACGGTGCACAGCAGCCATGCCCCTAGGAAGGAACAAAACAGCTGGATAGTCCACAAAATATAGTACCGGACAGCCGTTCTTTTCACTTCGTGGGTCTGTACATAGGGCAGGCGACGGTTTAGGCTGTAGTTGACGATAGAGGAAAGCACCCGGGCGATGACGGCGCCCCAGAACAGCCGCACGGACAGCGGCAGACGGTGCATAAACCACTTGACCAGGGCGGCGTAAACGGCGACGTCAGCCGCGGCCGAAAGGACAGAAGACACGCCATACTGCGCAAGCCCGCGCAGCAGCTGCACCCCGACCCGCACCGAATCGTGAAAAGCGCGGTAATGGCTGCCCGAGTTATTGTCGATGTAAATGGTCTCAATGGGCAGGATGACAAAAGGCACACACCGGCTTTTGGCCAGGATGAGCATGTTGATTTCATACTCATACCGCTCACCCCGCAGCGTGCACAGCGGTTCAAGCAGACAACGCGGAATTCCCCGCAGCCCTGTCTGCGTATCCTCCAGCTCAATATTATAAAGGTAATGCATCAGCTTGCTGCTGACGCGGTTGCCGGCAAGACTGCGAGCCGGGGTGCCTTCTCCAAAGCTGCGGCAGCCCAGCACAAGCGAGCCGGGGTTTTCCAGCACGGCCTGCATAACGCGCGCGACATCCTTCACGCTATGCTGCCCGTCACAGTCCGCGGTGACGATGCCTGCCACATCGGGCAGGTTCTCCCTGCACCAGGAAAAGGCCGTTTTCAGCGCGGCCCCTTTGCCGGCATTCTGCGGGTGCCGCAGCAAAACACAGCCGTCCATCCCGGCTACGGCATCAAAATACGGTTCACAGCGCTTATCGCTGCCGTCATCGACGATGATAACAGTGCAGCCGATGGCAGAGCGCAGCTCGGCCACATAGGAGACCAGCAGCTCGCCCGGCTGATAGGCGGGGATGACGACGCAGCAGTTCTTTTGCAAAGCTCACTCTTCCTTTCGGGTCAGGGCACGCTTGACGGCGCCAGACAGCAGGATGAGCGCCCCCAACACAATGGGCAGCGCAGCGGCCAGACACAATGTCAGGCGTATGGCCGAAGGTCCGAGGGGTACAACGTGGAAAATTCCGTGCAGCATGGTGACAGCTAGGGCAAACAGCAACGCAACGCAGGCCAACAGCGCGCCGCGCAGCCGTGTCAGCGGCCAGCACAGGAACAGCAGAACCAGAATCCCGGCCAGGCCGACGAGCAGCAGGCAGACGGTAGACATCTGCTCCTGTGGCAAGCTCATCCGCGCACCCAGGGCGCTGGCCAGCAGCACTATGGCTGCAGCGCTCAGCCCGCCCGGCAGGGCGTTGAGCACAGCGCGCAGCAAAAACTGCCCGCGCACCCGTCCGTAGACCGGTTCGAACGTCAGTAAAAACGAAGGCATGCCGATCATCAGTCCACTGTACAGGCTGACCTGCAGCGGCAGCAGCGGATAGCTTTCCGCTGCGAACAGCATGACCAGGGCGATGACAAAGGAATAAATATTCTTGACAAGGAAAAGCGACGCCGACCGGTTGACATTATTGATAACCCGCCGGCCCTCCCGCACAATATCAGGCAGGGCGGAAAAATCGGAATGCATCAGCACCAGCTGGGATACCTGCTGCGCAGCGTCGCTGCCCGATGCCATGGCGACGCTGCAGTCGGCGTCTTTGAGCGCCAGCACATCGTTGACGCCGTCGCCAAGCATGGCAACCGTGCGGCCCGACGCCTTGAGCCCCCGGATGATTTCTCGCTTCTGCTGGGGGGATACGCGGCCGAAAACCGTCGTATGCGCCGCAAGGCGTCCCAGCTCTTCCCCGCTTTCCACCGTAACGGCGTCAACGCACCGGTCGCTGCCTGCAATGCCGGCCTGCTTCGCGATGGACGCCGCCGTCGCCGCGCTGTCGCCAGAAATGACCTTGATGTCGACCCCCTGCTCACGGAAATAAGCCAACGTCTGCGCGGCGTCCGCCCGCACCGGATCGCTCAGGGCGACAAGCCCAAGCAGAAAGGGCGTGCCCCGCAGCCGATCCCGGCCGACCAGCCCCTGTCCGCAGGCCAGGGCCAGCACGCGGCGTCCAGCATTTGCCTGCTCGTCAATTATGCCGCGCCACTGCTCTGCGGCAGCCCCTAAAACCATTTCCGGCGCGCCGAGGATGTATTCCCGCCCGTCCTCACACAGGACGGCCCCCCACTTGCGCATGGAGGAAAAGGGGATGGTTTCCCGCACCTTCCACGGTCTTGCCGGCGGCGGGCAGTATTCCGAAAGGGCTGCGGACGTGGCGTTTTCATCCCCTGACGCATCCACAAAGGCTGCCAGCGTCTCACGCAGCTCCTCCTCCCCCCTGCCATTTTGCGGCAGCAGGGCGCAGACCCTCATATGCCCTTCCGTGATGGTGCCCGTTTTGTCAATACACAGGGTATCGACACGGGCGAGGTTTTCAATACAGCTCAGCTCATGCACCATGGTGCCCTTTCGGGACAGAGCGATGACGCTGACGGCCAGCGCAGCGCTGACCAAAAGATACAGCCCCTCAGGAATCATGCCGACGACGGCTGCGACCGTCGAGCTGACGGCATAGCGCGTACTGGTTTCCGGATTGACAAAAGACTGCCAGAACATGGCCAGCGCCAGAGGGGTGATGATAAATCCGAGAATTTTCAGCCATTGGTCAAGGGACTTCATAATCCCGCTGCGGTGGTGGCGGCCCTTGCGCGCTTCCCCTGTGATGGTTGCGGCATAGCAATCGGCCCCGACGCCCGTCAGCTGTCCAATTCCCTTTCCCGCCATGACGACGCTGCCGGAAAGCAGCGTATCCCCCGGGTGCTTTGCGACCGTGTCGCTTTCCCCGGTCAGCAGGGATTCGTCAACTTCCAGAAATCCGTCGCGCAGCGCGGCATCGGCGCAAATTTGATCCCCTGCCGAAAACCCGACTATATCGTCCAGCACCAGCTCTTCTGCCGGCAGGTCCTTCCAGACGCCGTCCCGAATGACGGGGGCGGTGCGTGCCGACAGCAGTGTGATGCGGTCCAGCACCCGCTTGACGCGTATTTCCTGCACAATGCCGATTAAGGCGTTGACCACGACAATGACGAGAAAAAGCATCTCCGTATACGCGCCGACCAGCGCAAGGCACAGACCGAGCAATACAAAGACGAGGTTGAAAAAGGTGCACAGGTTGTCGCGGACGATCTGGCCGTAGGTCTTACCCAGCGCCTCCGGCGCGACATTGCTCAGCCCGGCCTGCGCGCGAGCGGCAGCCTGCGCCCCGGTCAGCCCCTGCGTCAGCTCAGGGCTGAGACGCGGCGGCTGCGGGATGTGTTTTGCCTGTTTCATGCGATATCGGGACCCAAACAGAATACTTTGAGCCCCAACTCCTTTCTGCCCAAAGGCTTGGCGTTTCTTCAGACGCCAGTATAGCAGAAAATTCTTTCAAAAACCTTGCGGTCCTGCCGTCCTTTTCCGTATATTTTCTTACAGTATAAAGGCAGCGGGAGGGGCAGGCAAGCCGCCATGTCATATTCGGGCCCCGTTCAGTAAACTTTAGACCGGTGGACCAACATTTGCCTTCATTACAGAACCGACATACATTCATTATTATACTTCCCGCAAAAGGGGGATGTCAAGCGGCGGCTGTCGCTTTTTGGCGGATGGCCGGCATCCGCCGGGTAAAGCCATTTCCAGCACGGCATCGCGGTAAGCCTGTCCAAAAATCGTATTCTGGGCGCAGCCCCTGCTCACCCTGCCTAACGCAAGGCAATCTTCTTCGCCGCTTCAGCGATGTAATCTTCTCCTCCTCAGTCAGGGGTCGGCCGCGCCGACCGAAAACCGCGCAGCCGGCAGCCTCCGCTGCGCTGCGCCAGCGATCTCCGTCAAGCACTTTCGCCCCCTTCATTTGCCTGCAAGCCGCAGCGTTTCATGCCGTACCCGGTCCCACTCCCTGGCAAACCATCTCCGCCATGGTACGCAATGATGTACCGTGCAGCCGCTGTTCCATTTGCATCGCACACAGGGAGACTGTCTTTTTTCTTTGTCCATAGGCCCTCCTTACGCTTTAAGCGTATAATTGTCCAAAAATATTTGGCATGTTTTTCCATTAGCTAAATTGTATCACGCTAAAAGCGTACTGTCAATACTTTATTCTTGCCTTTTATACGCCTATAGCGTATAATGGAGGCAGAAAGCGAGGAATAACGCTATGAGCACTCCGACCAGTAAGGATATTTTTTCTAGAAACCTGCGCGCTTTGATGGATCGCTTCGGCAAGGACAGGAGCCAGGTCTGCGCCGATCTGGGCGTCAAATACACTACCTTTGCCGATTGGTACAACGGAAACAAATACCCGCGCATTGATAAAATCGAACGTCTCGCCCAGTATTTCGGCGTTCTGAAATCTGATCTGATCGAAGACAACGGGGGCCACTTTTCCATTGACGGCTTCCCCTTTCCCGAGCCGACGGTGACGGACGACGTCGTCACCTTCTATCCTATCGGCACCATCGCGGCAGGTTATGATGAGATCGCCTATGAGGAGTACGGCAATACCCCTGTTGATATCCCGCGACGCTATCTTGGCGGCCGGCCCAAATCGGATTATTTTGTCCTGACAGTACACGGCAACAGCATGTACCCCGCTTTTCTTGACGGCGACAAAGTGCTGGTGCTCAAGCAAAGTACCCTCAATCAGCCGGGAAGCGTCGGCGTTATCCTGTATGAAAGCGAAAACGCCACCTTGAAAAAGATTGAATACGTCCCTGGCGAAGACTGGCTGCGTCTCGTGCCCATCAACCCAGAATATCCGCCCAAAACCATCAGCGGCTCCGATTTAGAGCTGTGCCGCGTTTTGGGCATACCTCGCCTGCTAATCCGTGAAATGTGACGGCCGCGCCGCCCCCCTTTATGCGCCCAAAAGCAAAAAAGCACGCTATTCGCGTGCTTTTCTCGTTTTCTCCGCTCTCAGTAAGCCAGCAGCCCCAACGCCCCGGTAATAGCCATCAGCAGGATAGGGTTCAGCTTCCACCTGCGCAGCGCAAATAGCGAGGCGCCAAACACAGCCAGCGCCGTCCAGTCCAGCCTTGACTGCGGCGTCAGCGTACTGGATCCGAAAAATGCCAGCAGCAAAATGGTCGCCGCAGCCGAGATAATCAACCCCAGCGAAGCGGATTTAAGCCCCTTCAGCACCTCAAATACATATTCTGACTGCTGGTGCCGGCGGAAAAAGGCATACAGCGCCAGCGACAGCACGATTCCCCCCAGCACGCAGCCCGCCGTGGCCGCGATAGCGCCAGCCGGCCCTGCAATTTGCAGGCCCACAAAGGTCGATGTATTGACGGCAAGGGGGCCGGGCGTCATCTGTGAGATGGTGATAATATCGGTAAATACCTGCTCGCTGACCCAATGCGCCTGTTCGACGACCTGCTCCTGTATGAGAGGGATGACGGCGTAGCCGCCGCCAATGCTGAGAAGGCCGATTTTCAAAAAGGCTAAAAACAGCACCCCCGCTTGACTCACGCCTTTTTCCTCCTCGCCCAGAAAATCCGCCCGATACACAGCAGGCAGCAAGCGGCCAGGATCAGCGCCACATTGATCCCCAGCAGAAAGCTGCCCGCAAAGGCGCAGGGAACCATTGCCGTAAGCAGGGCCGAACGCTCCTTTATAATCATACGGCACATATCGATGATCAGGTCGACAATCAGCGCCGCCACCCCAGCCTGCATCCCCTTCAGCACAGCGGCAATGACGGCGTTTGCAGCAAAAGCTGTGTAAAACGCTGAAACAAAGCCCAGGATAATAAGCGGCGGCAGTACGGCGGCAATACAGCTGAGCGCGGCGCCTGCCGCTCCGGCGACGCGCCAGCCGGCCAGCGCCGACAGGTTGATGGCAATGGCTCCCGGCGTCGACTGTGCAACCGCCGCCATCTCCATCAGCTCCTCTTCAGTAAAAAACCCTTTTCCCTCCACAAAATAGCGCCGGATCATCGGCACGACGACATATCCGCCCCCAAATGTAAACGCGCTGATGAACAAATTGATTCCCAGCAGCCAAATATATCTTTTCGCCCTTGTCAATTTGTCACTCCCCTCCTGCACCAGCATTATACCGCTTGCACATTAAGCTGTAAAATGATATCATTCTATCGCACCCATTAATAATATTCATGCCTCAGGAGGAATACCTGTGATAAACCTGCGATTGCTGGAGGTTTTGGAAACCGTCGCGCAGACCGGAACCTTTACCGGTGCGGCGCAACGGCTGCATCTCACCCAATCCGCCGTGTCCCATGCCGTGGCCGAGCTGGAGCAGCAGGCCGGCGCCGAGCTGTTTGATCGCCTGCCCCGCGGAGTGCGGCTGACCCCCTGCGGCGCGCTGCTGCTGGAGGAATCGCAAGCCGTTCTTTCCGCCTGCCGAACGCTGGAAAGCCGTATGGGCAGCCTGGAAACACGGGCCCCTGTCGAGCTGGCGTCCAGCATCACCATCGCCTGCTTTTGGCTGCCCGGTATCCTGCGCCGGCTGCGGGCGCTCATCCCATCGCTGCGCGTCCATGTCCGGGTGGCCAGCGCCGCCAACGCACTGGATATTCTGCAAAAGGGCCGGGCCGATCTGGCGCTGATTGAAGGGGCTGAGCCGCAGGGCGCGCAGCTTGTCAGCTTTCCTTTTTCTTCCTATCGACTCTGCGCCGCCTGTGCGCCCAGCTTCCCCCTGCCGCCCCAGCCCTTGACGCCGCGCGAGCTATGCGCTCTCCCCCTGTTGCTCCGTGAGCCGGGCAGCGCCATACGCGACACACTGGACAGCGCTCTGTACCTCGCCGGCCTGTCCGCCTCCCCCGTGTGGGAAAGCGTCAATTCCAACGCACTGATCGAAGCCGCCCGTGCCGGGCTGGGCGTTTTGATCCTGCCCGAGCTGCTGCTGAAGGGCCCCGTCTCCCAAGGCGTTCTCCGCCCTATTGCACTGACGGACATGGATATGGAAAACCATTTGCTTGCCGTGCGCCGCAAAAACACGTCCCCAACGCACAGCCTGCAAACGCTTATAGAGCTCATACGCTCCTGCGAAAGCGCGCCGCCGGCATCAGCCGTATGAGATCCAGAAAGGCCCTGGGCGCAGTTTCCTGATTTTGAAGAAGCGAAGTTGTCAACCTGTTTGGCGTGGATTCTGAGGGATGTAATCCCAGTCCGATGATCAGCCTTTCTGCTATAGTTCATCTTTTCTATGGGATGTAAAGCCGCCGAAGTCGCCTTGCAGAGCGTTGCAAGCCTGCGGCTCCCCTACCATCAAAACTTCATCCGCTGAAACAGCAAAAAAGACCGTCGACTTTGTCGACAGTCTTTTTTCTTGGTGCGGTCACCGGGACTTGAACCCGGACGGTTGCCCATACGCCCCTCAAACGTACGCGTCTGCCTGTTCCGCCATGACCGCAGGTTGCCGCCTGAATCGACGGCTTTACTATTTTAGCATATCTACCCAAACAATGCAAGAGGTTTTTGAAAAATTAGGCGTCCTCTGCAGGCAAAAAGCCTTTGTCCCGAAAAAGTGCTTTTAAGCTGCGATCATAGGTCGCTTCTGCTTCCTTGGAAAACATACACCCAGGGGCGCCGCCATTTTCGCGATGATACTTGACGCACTCGCAGCACCGACCGCGCAGATGGCAGTCATAGGTACAGGGGCAAGGGTTTATGTTGGGGCAAGCCTGGCTGCTCATATTATTTGCTCCTTTTTTATATACTTTTTAGCCTGAAAGCAGTATATCACAAAAACCCCTTCTTCGCACCCTATTTTAAACGAAAAAAACAGCTAAGACATCAAAAATAAAAAATAAGAGAAAAAAGGAAAAAACAGTTGACAACCTACCGACTATACGCTATAATAATTCTTGCACTTGCGGATGTGGCGGAATCGGCAGACGCGCATGGTTCAGGTCCATGTGAGGGCAACTTCATGGGGGTTCAAGTCCCTTCATCCGCACCAGCTAAAAGACCTCGCAGCAACCAAAGCTGCGAGGTCTTTTAGTTTATTTTTTATGCCAAAAATCGGATCTGAGAAATACATACTCTCATTTCAAATACCAGTTATAAGTCTGGTAGCAAAAGCATCGCTCAGTTAGCTGACGCTTTTGGCTGCGCTGCGCGTTTAAAAGCCGCTACATGGCCACAGCTTCTCTATTTAACTGCACGCAGAAGCCTTCAGCATCAGCTCATTAAGATCGATCTCCAGCACCGCGGCAATGCGAATACAAATGGATAGGCTGGCATTGCCCTTACCCTTTTCAATCCGCTGATACCAGCCTGTTGAAATGCCTGCCAGCTCAGCTACTTTTTCCTGGCTCAGCCCTGCCGCCATACGGGTTCTGTAAATCAGGCTTGCGAAGTCCCAGCATATATTGTCCATACTCTTTCCCCTTTCTTGCTTTGCACTTGCCGCAAACAAACTGGCTATTGCGGCAATGAGATCCCGGCTCTTTAAAATACAAATAGCCTACTTGAGTCTTTTTAAACAAATTCATTTAAATTTATTATATATGATAATGGTTTTGAATTCCATATTTATAGCAATTTTCCTATTATACTCATATTATTTATGAGAAAAATCAATTTCCCTGATGAGCAGATTTAAAGTCACAGCCACGGCTGTATTCTGATTCTCAGCTTTTCCTCCCTTTCAATGCCGAAAAAGCGAAGCCGACTACCTGCGCTCATGAGTATTGCCGCTATTATCTTGTATGCCCTTTTTCACAAAATAGAAATTCTGAGCCAAAACAAAAAACCTGTTTTTGACCTACATCAAAAACAGGTTTCTCCTTTGGAGCTGGAAACGTGACTTGAACACGCGACCTGCTGATTACGAATCAGCTGC